>NZ_CP101655.1:600000-830031 GCF_028830055.1 Pseudomonas serboccidentalis | reverse complement strand
GTCGTCGATCACGTTGACGTCGAGCGTTGCATTGGCGGTGGTGCCGTTGTCGTCAATGACGGTGACGGCGAACTGCTCAGGCAGGTTGTTCGCACCGTTGGCATTTGGATGGGCTTCGTTGTCGACCAGGGTGTAGCTGTAACTGACGACACCGGTGGTGGCATTGAAACCGGTGATGGTCAGGGTGCTGCCCAGCGGTGTAGTGACCGATTGCGGGAACCCGGCGGCGACGCCATTGGTGACCACGGCGATTCCACCGACAGTCAGGGTAGTGACGCCGTCCAGTGCGGTGATGGTGAACGTACCGCTTTGGGTCAACGCGGTGGAGTCCGGGGCGCTGCCGTCACTGAGATTTTTTTCGTAGACGGTGAGCTCGCCACCATTCACATCAAGACCGTTGATGATCACCGGATCGTCGTTGTTGTGGATCTGCAGCACCAGGTTCGCGGTACTGGTATCGCCGTCCGAATCGGTAATCGTATAGGCGAAAGTTTCGGTGCCGTTGCCGCCGCCGTGCAGATTTTTGAAGTCGGCGTCAGTGGTGTTCAGCGTGTAGGTGTAGGTGCCGTCGGTGTGCAGTTCGAGGGTGCCGTAGGTACCGGTGAAAGTGCCGGCGGTGACGGGGCCGGTGGGTACGCGGTCGGCGCCTTGTACGTCGTTGGTCAGCACGTTGCCGGTCAGCGTGAGCGTGGTTTCCGAGGCCGTGCCGGTGTTGCTGTCATCGAGCGCTTTGGGCAGATCGTCGATCACGTTGACGTCGAGGGTTGCGTTGGCGGTGGTGCCGTTGTCATCCACCACGGTGACGGCAAACTGCTCAGGCAGGTTGTTCGCACCGTTGGCATTTGGATGGGATTCGTTGTCGACCAAGGTGTAGCTGTAGCTGACGACCCCGGTGGTGGCGTTGAAACCGGTGATGGTCAGGGTGCTGCCCAGCGGCGTAGTGACCGATTGCGGGAAACCGGCGGCGACGCCATTGGTGACAACCGCAATGCCGCCAACGGTCAGGGTAGTGACGCCGTCCAGTGCAGTGATGGTGAACGTACCGTTCTGGGTCAACGCGGTGGAATCTGGCGCGCTACCGTCACTGAGGTTTTTTTCGTAAACGGTGAGCTCACCGCCATTCACATCCAGGCCGTTGATGATCACCGGATCGTCGTTGTTGTGGATCTGCAGCACCAGGTTCGCAGTGCTGGTATCGCCGTCCGAATCGGTAATCGTATAGGCGAAAGTTTCGGTGCCATTGCCGCCGCCGTGCAGATTTTTGAAGTCGGCGTCGGTGGTGTTCAGCGTGTAGGTGTAGGTGCCGTCGGTGTGCAGTTCGAGGGTGCCGTAGGTGCCGGTGAAAGTGCCGGCGGTCACGGGGCCGGTGGGTACGCGGTCAGCACCTTGAACGTCGTTGGTCAGGACGTTGCCGGTGAGGGTCAGCAACGTCTCTGAAGCAATACCGTTGCTGTCGTCCACCGCTCGTGGCACGTCATCGGTGATATTGACGTCGAGGGTACCGGTGGCGGTGTCGCCATTGCTGTCGCCGGCAATGACGGTGAACTGCTCGCTGAGCGTATTCGCGCCGTCGCCGGCCGAATGCGTTTCGTTGCCGTTGAGCGTGTAGCTGTAGGTCACTGTGCCGGTGGCCGGGTTGTAACCGGTGATGGTCAGGGTGCTGCCCAATTGCGTGGTGACCGACTGCGGAAAACCGATCGGCACACCGCCCACGATGACGCTGATGCCGCCGATGCTCAGACTGGTCAAACCGTCTGGCGCATTGACGGTGAAGCTGCCGCTCTGGGTCAGCGCACCATTGTTGTTGGCCGAACCATCGGGCAGGTTGGCCTCGTTGACCGTCAGTTCGCCACCCTGCACATCAAGACCGGTGAGGGTGACCGGATTGTTTACGGGCGGGGGTGGTACAACGATCGGCGCGGCGTTGTCATTACCGTTGTCGATGACTGCGTTGTGCCGCTCTTCGGGAAATTCGGGGATGCCGTTGAACCCGGCGGTCGGAAAGCCGATGACCGGATCAACCCGCCCGCCGACTTCAGTCAGCAGCACAAAGCTGTGGCCGCCGCCCACCGCGCCTGGCACGCCGGTCGGAGCATTCGGCCCCGCAGCGGTCGCTTCCGCGGCTTTGGTCGGATCTTCACCGGCGGCGATGGCTTTCTGGATCTGTTCGACATCGGTCAGTTGCGCTTCGCTGGGCGTCAGCGCTTCAGGGGAATCGACATGCACGGCCTGATTGGCCAGCAGTTGCCCGGACATGGTCATACTGCTGTCGCGGCCCAGGGTCAACTCGTGGCCATTTTGCAGATGAACGGCGACGGCGCCTTCTGCTCCGGTGATCACTTGATCGCCGGCATACAGACGATCACCTTCGACCAGGGCGCGGCGCGTGCCGTCGGTGCCCTGCGCAAAAACCTGACCAATGACTTTAGTGACGATCCCGATGAGCGTTGCCATGTGAATTTCCTCCGCTGCCGACCACCGTCGGCACTGGTTCGCGAAGCAGCCCATGGCTCAATCGGGTTGCCGGGGTGACGCTCGCACCTCGACAGTTCGTTTCGCAGGTTGCGCAAACAAGGAAACTTCAGTGCTTTCAGGCACTTCGGATTCCTGATCGATGCAGCAGGCCCACTAACGCTACGTAACGGTGGTGAATCACCCGAGCGACAAAAATCTGTCACTCATCTACCGCTACGCGTCCCTCCCCTTCAGCATTACTTCGCCGTATGTCGCAAAGTGAATGGAACTTTCCTCAAGCCTTTCCGTGCTCCCTAAAGCGCATTAAACAAAGGCTTTCGCCATGAACAATGTGCCGGTTTTTGCCAAGCGCATAAGTTTTTTTCGGCATAAGCCTTATGAAAATTTTTTCTTAGCTACGCTTCAGGATGTTCTTAGCTCTGTTGTTACAAGAGTGAAACGCTTGCCCCTCAAAATATCGTCAAATATTTGGCGACAGTAACGCACCATCAGGACCAGGGAGATGCACCCCATGCGCGTTTTAACCCCCCTCTGCAGCGCGGTTTTACTGGCCATGGCTTGCACGTCCCAAGCCCAGGCCATGAACCTGACAGAAGCGATCCAAAGCACCATCGCCACCCACCCGGAACTCGCCTCGCGGGTGGACGCCAAGCTGTCGGCCGATGAACAAGTGAAAGTGGCCAAGGGTGGCTTCTATCCGTCCGTCGATCTGAATGCCGCCTACGGGCGCGGTTACAGCGACAACACCACGACCCGTTCGCTGGGTAACCACCACACCTCGATTCTCAATTACACCCAGTCCGAGTTGCGGCTGCGGCAAATGATCTTCGACGGCTTCAACACCGCCAACGAGGTCGAGCGCACCAAGGGCGTGTCCAATTCGCGCGCCTACTACGCGCAAGGCACTGCACAGGATCTGGCCCTGCGCACCATTGAGGTCTACCTCGAAGTGCTCAAGCGGCGCGAACTGGTGACCCTGGCCAAGAACAACCTGCAAGCGCACTTGCGCGTCAACGATCAGATCGGCTTGCGCACCGAGCGTGGCATTGGCAGCACCGCCGACTCCGACCAGTCGGTCGCCCGTAAGGCGCTGGCGCAAAACAACCTCAACACCGCCGAAGTCGATCTGGCCGACGCCGAATCGAACTTCTACGCCGTGGTCGGGCGCATGCCCGATGAACTTGAAGCGCCACCGTCGACCCGCGGCGAATTGCCCGCCAGCCTGCCGGAAGCCCAGCAGAGCATGGTCGAGAACAACCCGTACCTGAAATCCGCCCAGGCGGACGTACAGTCGGCCGAGAGCCAGTACGAAGTCGCCAAGTCGCCGTTCTACCCACGTTTCGATGCCGAAGCGGCGGTGGGCGCGAACAACAACGTGCAGGGCGATGAAGGCCACGACAACGAATGGCGCGTGGGCGTGATCATGAACTACAACCTGTTCCGTGGCGGCAGCGACAAGGCCCGTCTGGCGTCCGATGCGCACCAGATCAACCAGGCAATGGACATCCGCAACAACGCCCTGCGTCAGCTGAACGAGAACATTCACCTGGCCTGGAACGCCATGGTCAACGCGAAGAAACAGACCCCGACCGCCCGCGAATACGCCGAAACCACCAAACGTGTGCGCGCGGCCTATCAGGATCAGTTCGGCCTCGGCCAACGCACCCTGCTCGACTTGCTCGACAGTGAAAACGAGCTCTACAACGCCAACCGCCGCTACACCGAAATCCGCTACACCGAGGAATATTCGATGTACCGCGTGCTGGCGAACATGGGCCAGTTGCTGAGCAAGCAACGGGTGGTGCTGCCGGCCGATGCGATTGCGGCAACCGAAGTCAAAAACGAAGCACGCCTGCCTGAACTGAAATGAGGTAAACCCCTGTAGGAGCTGCCGCAGGCTGCGATCTTTTGATCTTGATTCTGTTTTTGATTCCAAGAACACAAAATCAAAAGATCGTCCGATCGCGGCCCGAGCTTTCGGCAGCTCCTACAGGGGTGACGTGTCGATAGCCAGGCCCGTTCAACAGAGGCGATCAATATGACCAGCATGGAACCCGGCCACTCCGGGGTCGATCCGCGGCTGAGCTTCGATGATCCGTTACTCGACGGTCTGTTGATTCTCTGCAAACTCCACGGCGCGATCGTCAGTCGCGCCAGCCTGAGTGCCGGGCTGCCCCTGAACAAGCAACGCCTGAGCCTGGACCTGCTGCCCCGTGCCGCCGCCCGGGCCGGTTTGCAGGCGCGCTTGCTGCGGCGTGAACTGAAAGACATCTCCGCACTGAATCTGCCGATTCTGCTGTTGCTCAAGGACGGACGCACCGCAGTGCTGCGGCGTTTCGCCGACGACGGCAAGGCGCTGATCCTGCCCAGCGAAGCCGATGGCGGCGAGCAATGGGTCAGCCGTGAAGAGCTGGCCGAACACTACAGCGGCCAGGCCCTGTTCGCCCGTCCGCGCCACGAACTCGAAGACTTGCGTTCACCGCTGGTGCCGCGGGTCCACGCCTGGTTTCGCGACACCCTCAAGCTGTCGAAATGGCTGTACAGCGACGCGATCCTCGCCAGTTTCCTGATCAACCTGCTGGGCCTGATGGTGCCACTGTTCGTCATGCAGACCTACGACCGCGTGGTGCCCAATCAGGCCACTTCGACCCTGTGGGTGTTGGCCATCGGCCTGCTGATCGGCACCGGTTTCGAGCTGGTACTACGGGTAGTGCGCGCGCACTTGCTCGACACCGCTGGCAAGAAAACCGACGTGATCCTTTCCGCGACGTTATTTGAACGCATCACCGGCATGGCCATGAAAGCGCGGCCAGCGACCATCGGCGGTTTCGCCCAAAGCATTCACGACTTTCAGGGGCTGCGTGAATTCCTCACCGCTGTGACCCTGACCAGCCTGATCGACCTGCCCTTCGTGGTGTTGATGCTGGTGGTGATCGGTCTGCTCGGCGGCTGGCTGGTAGTGATTCCGTTGCTGGCGTTTCCGATCACGATCATGTTTGCCCTGGCGATTCAGGTGCGCCTGCGCGACACCGTGCAAAAAAGCCTGAGCCTTGGCGCCGAACGCCAAGCGCTGCTGATCGAAACCCTCGGCGGCCTGGAAACCCTCAAGGCCTGCAGCGCCGAAAGCGAACGTCAGCACAAATGGGAAAGCACCCACGGTGCCCTCACCCGCCTCGACAGCCATGCGCGCAACCTCTCGGCGCTGGCGACCAACGGCACGCTGTTCATCCAGCAGTTTTCCGGGATGGCGACGATTGTCGCCGGGGTCTACAGCATCATCGCCGGCAACCTCAGCGTCGGTGCGCTGGTCGCCAGCTACATGCTCGGCAGCCGCGTGCTCGCGCCGCTGGGGCAGATTGCCGGCCTGATCACCCGTTACCAGCAAGCGCAACTGACCATGAAAAGCACCGACGCGCTGATGGGCCTGCCTCAGGAGCGCGACGGCAAGCAGCGGCCACTGGAGCGCACGCAACTGCAAGGCGCGCTGGACGTCAGCGGCGTGACCTTTCACTACAACGGCCAGAACGCGCCGGCGCTGAGCAACATCAGCTTCAGCATGAAACCCGGCGAGCGAATCGGCATCATCGGCCGCAGCGGCTCGGGCAAAAGCACTCTGGCGCGATTGGTAATGGGTTTCTATGAACCGGAAGAAGGCCAGTTGCTGCTCGACGGTCTCGACCTGCGACAACTGGATGTCGCCGACCTGCGCCAGCAGATCGGTTACGTCGCCCACGACCTTCCCCTGCTGGCCGGCAGCCTGCGCGACAACCTGACCCTCGGCGCACGTTACATCAGCGATTCGCGCATGCTCGAAGTCGCCGAACTGACCGGCGTCACCGAACTGGCACGCCAGCATCCGCAAGGTTTCGACCGGCCGGTGGGCGAGCGCGGGCAATTGCTCTCCGGCGGCCAACGCCAGGCCGTGCTGCTGGCCCGGGCGCTGCTGCTCGACCCGCCGATCATGCTGCTCGACGAACCCACCAGCGCCATGGACAACAGCAGCGAAGACGTGCTGCGCCAGAAGCTCCACGGCTGGGTGCAAGGCAAGACGTTGCTGCTGGTCACCCACCGCACCTCGATGCTGAGTCTGGTGGACCGGCTGGTGGTGCTGGACAACGGCCGGGTCGTCGCTGACGGTCCGAAAGAAGCGGTCATCGATGCACTGCGCAAGGGCCGTGTCGGCTCGGCGGCGGTCTAGATGCGTTGCCAATACACCACCTGTGGCGAGGGAGCTTGCTCCCGCTGGGTTGCGCAGCAGCCCCAAAGTTTTTGTGGGCGCTGCGCCCCCAAGCGGGAGCAAGCTCCCTCGCCACAGGTTCGCGTTGACTTGGTTTGTCTTGATTGAGAGGTATCGCCGCATGTCCGCTTCATCTTCGAAAGAACGCGGCTACTTCGACAGTTTCGGCAAAAGCGCCGAAGCCGAATTCATGCCGGAAACCGCTGGCGCTTCGTTGCAGGATTCGCCGCGCTGGTCGCGGATCACCGTGTGGCTGGCGGCGGCGCTGCTGATCAGCGCGCTGGTCTGGGCCAAGTTTGCGGTGCTCGAAGAAGTGACCATGGGCGAAGGCAAGGCGATTCCGTCGAGCAAGGTCCAGGTGATCCAGAACCTTGAGGGCGGCATCGTCACCGAGATTTTTGTGCGTGAAGGGCAGATGGTGAACAAGGGCGACAAGCTGTTGCGCCTGGATGACACGCGCTTCCTGTCGAACAAGGGTGAGAGCGAGGCCGACCGTTACGCCCTGACCGCGCAAGTCGAACGCCTCTCCGCCGAAGCCGAGGGGCGCCCGTTCAAGCTGTCTGACGAGGTGATCGCCAAGGCGCCACAGGTCGCCGAAGACGAGCGGGCGCTGTACGACCAGCGCCAACGGCGGCTGGCCAGTGAGCAACGTACCCTCACCGAACAGTTGCGGCAGAAGACTCAGGAGCTGGCGGAGTTCCGCTCCAAACAAGGCCAGTTCAGCTCCAGTCTGGCGCTGCTGCAGCAAGAGATGAACATGTCGGCGCCACTGGTTGGCACTGGCGCGGTATCACCGGTGGAAATCCTGCGGCTCAAGCGCAGCGCCGTGGAAATTCGCGGTTCGCTGAACGCGACAACCCTGGCGATCCCCCGCGCCGAATCGGCAATCAACGAAATCAAGAGCAAGATCGACGAATCGGAACAGACCTTCCGCTCCGACGCCGCCAAGGATCTCAATCAGAAGCGCACCGACCTGTCGAAAATCACCGCCTCGAGCATCGCCATCGACGACCGCGTCAGCCGTACCACCGTGACCTCACCGGTGCACGGGGTGATCAAGCAGCTCAAGGTCAACACCATCGGCGGCGTGGTGCAGCCGGGCAGCGACATGGTCGAAATCGTCCCGCTGGAAGACAACCTGCTGATCGAAGCCAAGGTCCGGCCGCAAGACGTCGCGTTCCTGCACCCGGGCCAGAAAGCCATGGTCAAGTTCAGCGCCTATGACTACACGATCTACGGTGGACTGAGCGCGAAACTGGAGCTGATCGGCGCCGACACGATTACCGATGACAAGGGCAACAGCTTCTACCTGATTCAGGTGCGCACCGATAAAAACCATTTGGGCGGGGATGCGAAACCGCTGCTGATCATCCCGGGGATGGTGGCGACGGTGGACATTATTACCGGGGAGAAAAGTGTGCTGGATTACCTGCTCAAACCGGTGCTCAAAGCCCGGACCGAGGCGATGCGCGAAAGGTAAATCTCGCCGTAACCTGCGTCGACTGAACAATTGCAATCGCGAGCAGGCTCACTCCTGCATTTGGAATGCGTTCCCCTGTAGGAGTGAGCCTGCTCGCGATAGCGCCAGCCCAAACGACTCTTATCTATCGCCATGATTACGCAGGAAAGTCTCCTCCCCCATCGCCGCAATCTGCCCCTCGATCAACGCTTCGAAAGGCTTCAACAACGGCGCAAACGTCGTCGGTGCTTCAAGGGTTTCCAGCGCCTGCACAATCGCCTCAATCGTCGACAACGCCCCCGGCCCCGGTGCCTTGCGCAGCCGATACCGCGACACCCCACCCTCGGCCAGCGTCACCCGCGGCAAAGCTGCCAGCAGCGGATTGAGATGGAGCATCTTGCGTGCCTTGCGCCAGGTGCCGTCCGGGACCACCAACAGCAGCGGTTCATCAGATTGGGTGTAAGCCTGCATCGGCTGCGCATCGTCGGCGGGAAACAGCAAGCGCACCCGATACCCCGGTCGGTTGAGCAGTGCCGGCAGGTCCTCGAACACTTCACCCACAACCAATTCGGCATTGGTCAAACCCAACGCCGCCAAGCGCGCCGTGTTCAACGCATGATTGACCTCGCTCGGATGCTGCAACAGCAACACCCGGGTGCGGCTGTCGAGGCGCGGGATCAGCGGGCACAGGCAATGGGTTTGTGGGCGCAGGCAGCGCGGGCATTGGGGTCTGGACATATTCTTAAGCCTGATTGAGCTGTGCTTTAAGCAGATCACGGAAAGTCTGGATCAGCGGCTCGCGGCTGCGACCCCGGCGCATGATCATCGAGAACGGCGCCTGATAACCGAAGGTCGCCGGCAGCAACACGCGCAAGTCGCCCTTGTCGGCCCATGCCTGGGCGTAATGCTCCGGCAGGTAACCGATGTAGGCGCCGGACAGCACCAGAATCAGCTGCGCTTCCATACTTTCCACGGTCGCCGCGCTGTGCTTGAAACCGTGACGCGCCAGTTCCGCCTGACTCCAGTAACCACGGCCGACCATGCGTTGCTGGGTGATGACCTGTTCGGGAATCCGCCGCTCGTTGAACAGCGGGTGCCGGCTGCTGCAATACAGCCAGTGCTGCTCACGGTACAGCGGCATGTAGACCAGACCGCTCATGCGCGTGGAGAACGCACCGATGGCCAGATCGAGACGGTTGTCCTGCACGCCGAGTTGCAGTTCGTACGGGCTCATCACCGACAAATGCAAATGCACCGCCGGGTGTTCCTGACTGTAGGCGCCGATGGCTTCGGCGAACGGCAACGCCTTGTCGCTGACGGTGGAGTCGATCACCCCGAGGTTGAGCGTGCCGCGCAGTTCGCCCTTGAGCGCGGCGGCGTATTGCTCGAAGCCTTCAAGCTCGGCCAGCAGACGCAGGGTTTCCTGATGGAACAGTTCACCCTTGCTGGTCAGGCTGAACCCGCCCCGCCCGCGATGGCACAGCACCAGACCCAGCGCCGCTTCGAGCTGGCTCATGTAAGTGCTGATCGCCGAGGTCGACAGGTTGAGCTCCTGCTGCGCATTGGCGAAGCCCTGATGCCGGACCACGCTGACGAAGATGCGCAATAGTTTCAGGTCGGGTAAAGCGTTGGCCATAAGGAGTCCAAACATCATCCAATGTAGGAGCTGCCGAAGGCTGCGATCTTTTGATCCTGATCTTGAAAAAGATCAAAAGATCGCAGCCTTCGGCAGCTCCTACAGGGGGTTCATCGATGGCAAAGAGTCTATCCCGGGCCTCACCATTAGTTTAGAAAAATCTGAACTAAGTTTTTGCCCGTAGCGATTCTTCCGCCCCACTACATTTCGCATCATCGGCTCCACAGCGGCGCCCGAACCTGTGCTGAACGGCGCGCCGACATAAATAAAACAAAGACGATGAGGCCCTACCCGTGGACAAGATTCTTCACCAACCACTGGGCGGCAACGAAATGCCGCGCTTCGGCGGCATCGCCACCATGCTCCGACTCCCCCATGTACCGACCGCTGCCGGCCTGGACGCTGCCTTCGTTGGCGTGCCTCTGGACATCGGTACTTCGCTGCGCCCCGGCACCCGCTTCGGGCCACGCGACATCCGCACCGAATCGGTGATGATTCGCCCGTACAACATGGCCACCGGCGCCGCCCCGTTCGACTCGCTGTCGGTGGCCGACATCGGTGACGTGGCGATCAACACCTTCAACCTGCTCGACGCCGTGCGCATCATCGAAGAAGCCTACGACAACATCCTCGAGCACAACGTGATCCCGATGACCCTGGGTGGCGACCACACCATCACCCTGCCGATCCTGCGGGCGATTCACAAGAAGCACGGCAAGGTCGGTCTGGTGCACATCGATGCCCACGCCGACGTCAACGATCACATGTTCGGCGAGAAGATCGCCCACGGCACCACCTTCCGTCGCGCCGTCGAAGAAGGTCTTCTGGACTGCGACCGCGTGGTGCAGATTGGTCTGCGCGCGCAGGGTTACACCGCTGACGACTTCAACTGGAGCCGCGATCAGGGTTTCCGCGTAGTGCAGGCCGAAGAGTGCTGGCACAAATCGCTGGCGCCGCTGATGGCCGAAGTGCGCGAGAAAGTCGGTGGCGGTCCGGTGTACCTGAGCTTCGACATCGACGGCATCGACCCGGCTTGGGCGCCTGGCACCGGCACCCCGGAAATCGGTGGTCTGACGACCATTCAGGCAATTGAAATCGTTCGCGGCTGCCAGGGCCTCGACCTGATCGGTTGCGATCTGGTAGAAGTCTCGCCCGCTTATGACACCACCGGCAACACCTCGCTGCTGGCCGCCAACCTGCTGTACGAAATGCTCTGCGTACTGCCTGGTGTGGTCCATCGCTGAGGGTTCGGCCATGAACGAACGTGATCAGGTCTTGAAAGCCGCCGCCGAACTGGTGTCCGCCTTCGCCCGCAACGATCGCGAGGCTTACTTCGGCGCGTTCAGCGCCGATGCGAGCTTCGTGTTCTACACCCTCGAACAGCCCCTGCTGTCGCGCGACGCCTATCAGGCCTTGTGGGACAGCTGGCGCGCCGAGGATGGCTTTGAAGTGCTGTCGTGCACTTCGAGCAACGCCTTCGTCAGCCTGCAAGGTGACGTGGCGGTGTTTATCCATGACGTGGCCACCGAGCTGCGCATGCAAGGGGAGCAACACTTCAGCCAGGAGCGCGAGACGATTGTTTTCCGCAAACAAGCGTCGAGCCTAGAACAACAAGGCCATTGGCTGGCCTGCCACGAACATTTGTCCGCAATGCCGGAAGGGCTGCCACCCCCTTAGCCAAACAGGTGACGCCTCACGCACGATGAGGCGCGCCTTTATGATCGGAGCAGATCATGAATAACAACAACAACGACCAAAGCCTTACGCAGATTGAAACCCACGGGGTCGAGCAGATCCCGGACCACGAACGCACCGCAGGCCCGACGGACTTGTTCCGGATGATCTTCGGGGGTTCGAACACCTTTGCCACCGCCGTGCTCGGCAGTTTCCCGGTGCTGTTCGGCCTGTCGTTTCAGGCTGGTGTCTGGGCGATTGTGTCGGGCGTGCTGCTGGGCTCGCTGATCCTCGCACCGATGGGCCTGTTCGGCCCGCTCAACGGCACCAACAATGCCGTGTCGTCCGGCGCACACTTCGGCGTGCACGGGCGGATCGTCGGTTCGTTCCTGTCGCTGTTGACCGCTATCGCGTTTTTCTCGCTCTCGGTGTGGAGTTCGGGCGATGCGCTGATCGGTGGTGCGAAACGCCTGATCGGCCTGCCGGAAACCGACCTGACCCTGGGCCTGGCCTACGGTCTGTTCGCGATTCTGGTGCTGACCGTGTGCATCTACGGCTTCCGCTTTTTGCTGTGGGTGAACAAGATCGCGGTGTGGAGCGCCAGCCTGTTGTTCCTGCTGGGCATCTTCGCCTTCGCCGGTCCTTTCGATGTGAACTACGCCGGCACCGTAAACCTCGGTCAGCCAGGCTTTTGGGCCGCGTTCATCGGCGCCGCGCTGGTCGCGATGAGCAACCCGATCTCCTTCGGCGCGTTCCTCGGCGACTGGTCGCGCTACATCCCGCGTGACACCTCCAAGCAACGGATCATGGCGGCGGTGGTGCTGTCGCAGATCGCCACGTTCATCCCGTTCCTGTTCGGCCTGACCACCGCGACCATCGTCGCGATCAAGGCGCCGGACTACATCGCGGCGAACAATTATGTGGGCGGTCTGCTGGCGGTATCGCCGAGCTGGTTCTTCCTGCCGGTGTGCCTGATTGCGGTGATCGGCGGCATGTCCACCGGCACCACCTCGCTGTATGGCACCGGGCTGGACATGTCCAGCGTGTTCCCGCGGGTGCTGTCGCGGGTCAAGGCGACGCTGCTGATCGGCGTGCTGTCGATTGCCTTCATCTTCATCGGGCGCTTTGCGGCGAACCTGGTGCAGAGCGTGTCGACATTCGCCGTGCTGATCATCACCTGCACCACGCCATGGATGGTGATCATGATCATCGGCCTGCTGGTGCGTCGCGGCTTCTATTGCCCGGATGACCTGCAAGTGTTCACCCGTGGCGAACAGGGCGGACGCTACTGGTTCAACCACGGCTGGAACTGGCGTGGCCTGGGTGCATGGATCCCGAGCGCGGCGGTCGGCCTGTGCTTCGTCAACCTGCCGGGGCAATTCGTCGGCCCGCTGGGCGAGATGGCCGGTGGCATCGACATCAGCTTGCCGGTGACGCTGGGCCTGGCTTCGGTGGTGTACCTGACGCTGCTGAGCCTGTTCCCGGAACCGCGGGAAGTGTTCGGCCCCAAGGATGCCCGCAGCCAGGGCGCGGCAGCGCCAGCTAAATCGGCACTGCGCCAGGCTGCCTGATCGATACAGATATTGTGCTGAAGACACTTGTGGCGAGGGGGCTTGCCCCCGTTCGACTGCGCAGCAGTCGCAATACAGGCAACCGGTTTTAACTGAACAACCGAGCTGTCAGGTTTTGGGGCCGCTTTGCGACCCAACGGGGGCAAGCCCCCTCGCCACAGTGAAGTGCTCCAGGACACAAATGATTTTGGCCTCAACATAAAAAAGACAATCGGAGACACGCCATCATGGCTTTGGATTTATTCGTCGTCCTCATCTACGCCGCCGGCATGCTCTTGCTCGGCTACTTCGGCATGCGCAAAGCCAAGACCAACGAGGACTTTCTGGTCGCCGGGCGTAACCTGGGCCCGAGCCTGTACATGGGCACCATGGCCGCGACCGTACTCGGCGGCGCGTCCACTGTCGGCACCGTACGTCTGGGCTACGTGCACGGCATCTCCGGTTTCTGGCTGTGCGCGGCACTCGGTTGCGGCATCGTCGCGCTGAACCTGTTCCTCGCCAAACCGCTGCTGAAACTGAAGATCTACACCGTTACCCAGGTCCTGGAAAAACGCTACAACCCGATGGCCCGCTCGGCGAGCGCGGCGATCATGCTGGCCTATGCACTGATGATCGGCGTGACCTCGATCCTGGCGATCGGCACCGTGCTGCAAGTGCTGTTCGGGCTGCCGTTCTGGATCTCGGTGCTGCTCGGCGGTGGCGTGGTGGTGATCTACTCGGCCATCGGCGGCATGTGGTCGCTGACCCTGACCGACATCGTCCAGTTCATCATCAAGACCGTCGGCCTGATGTTCATCCTGCTGCCGATCTGCCTGTACCGCGTCGGCGGTTGGGACGAACTGGTGCTGAAACTGCCGGCGACCGCCTTCAGCTTCACCACCATCGGCTGGGACACGATCATCACCTACTTCATGATCTACTTCTTCGGCATCCTGATCGGTCAGGACATCTGGCAACGGGTGTTCACCGTCAAGACCGCCAAAGTCGCCCAGTACGCCGGCAGCATCGCGGGCATCTACTGCATCCTCTACGGTCTGGCCTGCGCGCTGATCGGCATGGCCGCGCACGTGCTGATCCCGGATCTGGACAACGTCAACAACGCCTTCGCCGCCATCGTCAAACTGTCGCTGCCGGACGGCATCCGCGGTCTGGTGATCGCTGCGGCACTGGCCGCGATGATGTCCACTGCCAGTGCCGGCCTGCTCGCGGCGGCCACCACCCTGACTGAAGACCTGCTGCCGAAACTGCGTGGCGGCAAACAGTCGAGCCTGGGCGTCAACCGCCTGTTCACCCTGCTGACCGGTGTCGTGGTGCTGGGTATCGCCCTGGTGGTGAATGACGTGATCAGTGCCCTGACGCTGGCGTACAACCTGTTGGTGGGCGGCATGCTGGTCCCGCTGATCGGTGCGATCTTCTGGAAACGCGCGACCACCGCCGGCGCCATCGCCAGCATGGGCCTGGGTTTCGCCACCGCGCTGCTGTTCATGTTCAAGGACGGTCTGGATGCGAACACGCCGATCTACTACAGCCTGGCTGTGGGCCTGGTGAGTTTTGTGGTGGTCAGTCTGGTCTCCCCTCGCCCGGCAACCGTGGCGAGTGCGATCTAAGCTTTGATGTAACGGCTTGATGCTTTCTTCGACGGGTGTGGCGTCGGTTGCCACACCCGTTTTTTTCGTCTGAAGGAAAGTGCTGATGAAGATTGTTTCTCGCGATCAATGGTTCGAAGTACAAAACCTCAGCGATGGCATCCGGCTGATTCATGAGCCGTACATCCGCCCGTTCTATCGCTGTAACCTTTGGCACGTTCAGGGCCGCGACAAAGACCTGTTGCTGGACAGCGGCTCGGGGCTGGTCAGCCTGCGCGAGCAGTTGCCGTGGATCACCGAGCGGCCGCTGGTGGCGGTGGCCAGTCATTGCCACTTCGACCACATCGCCGGGCATCACGAATTCGCCGAACGTCTGGTGCATCGCGCCGAGGCCGACATCCTCGCCGCGCCAGATGGCGAGAACGACTTGAGCCGTGCCTTCGTCGGCGACGACATGTTCGAGGCGCATCCGGACTGCCCGCTGTGCTACGCCGAATACCGGGTCAAGGCTGCGCCGGCCACCGGTTTTGTCGAGGATGGCGACGTGCTGGATCTGGGCAACCGCACCCTGCAAGTGCTGCACACGCCGGGGCATTCGCCAGGCGGTATCAGCCTGTATGAAGCAGCCACCGAAACGTTGTTCAGCGGCGACATCATCTACGACGGACCGCTGATCGAAGACGCCTACCACTCCAACCTGCAAGATTACGCCGCCAGTCTGCGGCGTTTGCAGACGTTGCCGATCCGCACCGTGCACGGTGGGCATTTCGGCAGTTTCTCCGGCGGGCATTTGCGCTCGATGATTGACCAATGGTTGCGCGGGCACGCGTAAGGCCTGCTGTACTCAAGCCAGCCTCCACCCTCAGAACGATCTGCCATGAGAAGAACTGCCGTGCGCGCTGCGGTGCACCGATACATTCGGCGCCTGCTGGAATCCCGCGAATTCAACGACAACACCAGCCTGGTGCAATTAGGGCTGGAGAAAGCGGATATCGAGGATCTGATCTTCCATCTGGAAGATGAATTCGGACTGACGGCGTTTACCGCCGAAGAGGATCACATGCTCAAGAACGCCAGGACGGCGAATGATTTGAGCCGGTTTTTGATTGCGATCGGGCGGCACTGAAAGCAAAAGATCGCAGCCTTCGGCAGCTCCTACACCATTATCTGTAGGAGCTGCCGAAGGCTGCGATCTCTTGATCTATTAATCGAGCACTACCGCCGACGAGGCTGGCGCCGGCGCTGTTCGTCATCGGTGCGGATCGGAACAGGTTGCAGAGGCGGTTCGATCAAGCCGAGGGCAACACCCAAATCGTGCAGCCAGTTCTGAATTTTCTCTTTCATCGTCATGCCCCCTTCAGGGTAGTGCTGAGCGGCCGGAATTCTGAGGCCGCTTCGTACTGATAATAGTCCGAAGTCCTACGCAATGCTCGGCCAAATCCGCAATGATCTGTTACTGAATTGAACAGAATTCGGATCGGTTGGTTCACGCGGTCTGCCGGTTTTCATTCGATGCCACGGGATAGAGCGCTTGCTGCTGTTCAATCCAGGCATTGAGGTTGGCCCCGACCATGCCCTTGCGCCACATGAGCCACGTTGTCGCACTGGCAAACGGTTCGGCCAACGGGTGCACCGCGACGCTTTCGCGGCCCGGCAGGCTGGCGAGCATCGACTCCGACATGAGCGCCACGCCGCTGCCGGCAATCACGCAGGCAAGCATGCCTTGATAGGACTCGATCTCCATCGCCCGGCCCATCGCCGCCTGATAATGGACAAACCACGCCTCCAGCCGTGCACGGTAGGCGCAGCCATGGCGGAAAGTGAACACCGCCCTGCCCTCGACCTCCTTGGCGCTGCGGATTGGCGGATGATCGGCCTCGCTGATCAGCACCAGACGCTCATCGCACAACGGCACGCCGTCGATGCCCGCCAGTTGTGGCGGACCGTCCACCAGCGCTGCATCGAGGCGCCCGGACACCAGGCCTTCGAGCAACTCGCCGCTGGGGCCCGATTGCACTTGCAGGTTCACCGCCGGGTATTGCTTGTGATAGCGCGCCAACAACGCCGGCAAATGGATCGCCGCCGTGCTGTACAGCGTACCGAGGACAAAATCCCCGGCCGGTTGCCCGCCCATCACCGCGGCACTGGCCTGATCGCGCAGGGCGAACAGTTTGCCGGTGTAGTCCAACAGGACTTTTCCCGCAGGCGACAGCTGCAACCGCTGACGCTCGCGGACGAACAGTTCGACGCCCAATTGCTCTTCCAGTTGCTTGAGCCGGGTCGACAAGTTTGACGGCACCCGGTGCAGGCGCTCGGCGGCGCGGGTGATCGACCCCTCTTCTGCCACCGCTTGAAAGATCCGCAATTGGCTGAACTCCACAACACCTTCTCCATAACAGAACAAGTTGCTCACTATTATTCAATTTTAAAGAAAGTCAATCGGTTCTAGCCTGACGGTCATTGCTCCTTCAAAGGAACCCAGACCATGTCACCGCTGATTCGCTTATCCGCCTGTTTCGTCGCCCTGATGATGGCCATGGGCATCGGACGTTTCGCCCTCACCCCGCAAATGCCGCACCTGCTCAGCGAGGGCCAGGTCGACCTGACCGCCGCCGGTCTGATTGCGGCGGCCAACTACCTCGGCTACCTGCTGGGCGCGGTGGACGCGATGTTCGCCCATCGTCCGCAGCAAGTGCAGCGGCGCTTGTATGGTGGCTTGTGGTTGTGTGTGTTGCTGACCCTGGCGTCGTTCTGGGCCAACGGCTTCTGGGCGCATCTGCTGCTGCGCTTCGGCACCGGGGTGGCGAGCGCCTGGGTGCTGGTGATGATCACCGCGCTGAGTCTGCCACTGGCGGCTGCGGCGGGTCGACCACGGTTGGGCGCGCTGGTATTTGCCGGACCGGGGCTGGGGATTTTTCTGACAGGGTTGCTGGCGCTGGTCTCACATCTGCTGCAGCAGACGTCTGCCACGCTGTGGCTGATCTATGCCGGCGTGGCGTTGCTGATGTTGCTGGGGATCGTGCGGATCCTGCCGCAACCGGGTGTCCATACACCGGTCGCCACCCTCAATGTCAGCCCCTCGAATCGCGGCATCCCGCGACTGGCGGCGGTGTATGCGCTGTATGGCGTGGGTTACATCATCCCGGCCACGTTCCTCTCGCAAATGGCCAATGCGCAGTTTCACGGGCAATGGCAGGCCGATCTGTTCTGGCCGTGCTTCGGCCTTGGCGCGGCCATTGGCGTGTTGCTGGTGAGCCTGCGTCGCCACGACCCGAACACCACACGGCACTGGCTGACAGCCACCTTGTGGTTGCAGGCGCTCGGGGTCTTCGCCTGTCTGCTGGGCAGCGGTTATGGCCTGGCGCTGGGGGTTATTTTGTGCGGCATGCCGTTCCTGGCCTGCATGCAACTGGTGATGCAACGTTCGCGGGAGCTGGCGCCCCACACCACCCAGCGCAACGCTGGCCTGCTGACCGCCTGCTTCGCCGTCGGCCAGCTCAGCGGCCCGTTACTGGCGGCGCTGAGCAGCCATTTCAGCGGCGGCCTGCAACCAGCCCTGGTGATCGCCGGCAGCGGTTTGCTGATTGCCGGCGGGTTGGCCCTGCAATCGTCTACTGCTGGCCGAGCACTTTGCGCAAACGCCGACGCACCCACTGCTCAGCGCTGACAAAGGTGATGCCGAGCAACACCAGCACGGCGCCGATGACGAAATTCACGCTCAGTTGTTCACCGAGCAACACCACGCCGAAAGTGACGCCGAACAACGGCGTCATGAACGAAAACACCGCCAGGTTGGCCGCCAGGTAACGGCGCAGCAGCCAGAACCAGGTCAGGTAACTGAAGAACGACACCACCAGCCCCTGAAACAACACGCTGGCGACCGCCACGGTGGTCAGGCTGATGTGGGTGATCTGGCCGCTGAACAACGCGATCAACAGCAGTCCGACGAAGCCGACGAGCAACTGATAGAACAGGGTCAACGTCACCGGTGCTTCCGACAGTCGCGAGGCGCGCACCACCACGGTGGTCGCGCCCCAGCAGGCCCCGGCCAGCACACCGAAAGCGTCGCCCAGCAGCATGCGCCGGTCGAGGTTGTCCCACGACACGCCGCCGGCAAAGGCAATGGCGATGCCGATGAAGGCGAGGAAGATCCCCAGCCACTGCACTGGCCGCAACCGCTCGCTGGCCAGCAGAAAATGCACACCGAGCGCGGTGAAAATCGGCGCGGTGTAGAGGAACACCGACATGTGCGCGGCGGTGGTCAGCTGCAGGCCTTCGGCGATGAAGAAGAACTCCAGACCGAACAACGCACCAGCCAGCAATCCGCCGCGCCAGGTGCTGCCCACCTGATCCCAGCCGCCCTTCCAGCACAGCAGCAGGCCGACCAGCAACGCGGAAATCCCCGAACGCCCGGCGGCCTGCATCACCGGCGCGATGTCCGGCGCGGCCCATTTGATCATCACTTGCTGCACGCCCCAGATCACGCACAGCCCGATCATCACCTGCAAAGCAAAACCGTCGGCATTGCGCCGCTCGACACTCATTGCAACACCCCGAGCACACACAACATGGCAGCCATCCAATGGTCAAAGATCTGTGTCGGGGATTATCAATCAGCCGGGCAGAAAAAGCCGTCTGGAAAAGACATTTAGTTTGTCTGTTGCGTCAGCGGTGAATGGCCGTCGGCAACGCCGCCATTTGCGAGCAGGCTCGCACACAATGGACCGCATTCCCTCTGTAGGAGTGAGCCTGCTCGCGATGACATCGGTTCAATCAAAATTCTTTATGATCTGACCTCACAACCGCTTCGCCACCAGAAAGCCAACCGTGCAGGCAACGGCAGTGGCAAACGTGCCCCACGCCCAATCCATCACCGTTACCTGCACCGACCAGCCGCGCAACGTCGCCCAATTGGTCAGGTCATACGTGCCATACGCCACCAGCCCCAGCAAAGCACCCCGCTTCGCGGCCCACTGCAAATTGGCCGCCGGCAACACCACAAACAGCACACAGCCGAAAACGTACAGGCAATAAAAAACCGCTGCCGGCAACAGCAGCGGTTTTTCGAGCATCAGCGAACCGAGCAGTTCGCGATAGGTCGGCGCCATCAATACGCCGAGCCAGATGCCGTCGAGCAACAGAAACGCCAGCAGGGTGGCGATGTAAGCTATCAGCGCTTTCTTCATTGGCGAATCCTCATGCAGGAGCTGCCGCAGGCTGCGATCTTTTTGCCTTTGGAAGATCAAAAGATCGCAGCCTGCGGCAGCGTCTACATGGGGCCGGCGGTCACTCAGGTTAGTTCAATGCGATCCGCATGAATGACGATCTTGCCTTCCTTGTACAACGAACCGATGGCCTTCTTGAAGTTGCCCTTGCTGACGCCGAACAGGCTGCTGATCAGCGCCGGATCGCTCTTGTCGCTGACGGCCAGAGAACCGTTGCTTTCGCGCAATCTGGCGAGAATCTTCGAACTCAGGCTGCTGGCCGCTTCCTGACCCACCGGTTGCAGGCTGAGGCTGATCTTGCCGTCGGCGCGCACTTCCTTGATGAAGCCCTTCTCGCGCATGCCGGAACGCATGAACTTGAAGATTTCGTTCTTGTGGATCAAGCCCCAGTGCTTGTTGTTGATGATCGCCTTGAAACCCATGTCAGTGGCTTCGGCAACCAGCAGATCAACTTCCTGGCCGGCACTGTAGTTGGCCGGGGTCTTGTCGAGGTAGCGATCCAGCCGCGCGGTGGCGGTGATGCGACGTGTGTGTTTGTCGAGATAGACGTGCACCACGCAGTATTCGCCCGCGGTCATCTGACGTTTTTCTTCGGAGTACGGCAGCAACAGATCTTTCGGCAGACCCCAATCGAGGAACACACCGATGCTGTTGACTTCAACTACTTTCAGACTCGCAAATTCACCGACCTGAACTTTTGGTTTTTCAGTGGTCGCGAGAAGTTTGTCTTCGCTGTCCAGATAAATAAATACGTTGAGCCAGTCTTCATCTTCGCTGGGAATATCTTTAGGGATATAACGGTTGGGCAAAAGAATTTCGCCGTCGGCACCGCCATCCAGATATAAACCGAAGTTAGTGTGTTTAACCACTTGCAAACTGTTGTAACGCCCGACTAAAGCCATTTTCCAAAACCCTCATTGCGTGGCGGCATTCTACCCGGTTTTGCCCGTCTCGTTCGCTGGCGGAGCACCCTGCTCGAGAAAATCGCCAGGACGCCTTGATTTTCCTTGGTTTGGCGCGGGCGGCTCGCCATTCGTCTGGCCAACGCGAAGCCTGCTGCGCCGTTTCACTCAGGATATTTTCACTAATGACGAATAAACGTTCTTATTTAAAACAGTAGCTTAGGGGGCTATTTCGAATAATTAGTCGAGAATAATCCACCCACGCGCTCAGTTATTCCGGGGGATATTTATCAAGCAATTGTCAAGTTATTCCTGTACGATGCCTGGCCGAGTTACTTTTCTACAGGTTAATGGCCGCCATGCGTGTAAAAGCATCCACCAGCAAAGCAAAGCCAGCTCCAGCCGTTGAAACCAGCGAATCGATCAACGATCAGATCGCAGCGTTCCTCAAGTCCGGCGGCGAAATCCAGCAAATTGCCAAAGGCGTCAGCGGCCAGACGTTCGGCCCGTCCAAGCAGATCAGCCTGGGCAAGAAGTAATACCCGGTAATACACCCGTCCTGAGACGCTTTGAGCTTCGAAGCGTCTGGACTGGCACCCGCACCACTCCCCTTCTGTTTAATTAATCCGCAAAAATCGACGAACGGCCATCGACAACGATGATTCGCCGGTATCCTTTCACGCGTCTAGATCAAGCGTTTCAGCAGGCTCGACGCCCTGCGCTCGCTGCTCATGGAGTGACGCATGCGCAAATTTTCCTGTTTATTGCTTGTAGGCCTGCTGGCCTGCTCATCCGCGCACGCGCAGATTTTCCAGCGCGAGCTCGGCGACTTCGACCTCAAACTCGGTACCACCCCCAGCCGCAGCATGGCCCAAGGGCTGGTCAAGCCTTCGGCGGCCGGCTCCTTCCATGGCGGCCTCGACCTCAGTCACGACAGTGGTCTGTATGTGGGCCAGTACGCGCCAAGCATGGGTCTCACGCCGGGCAAGAACCTCGAAATCGACTCTTACGTCGGCTTTAAGCAACCTTTCGATCAGACCCTCGGCTACGAAGTCGGGATGATCCACTACAGCTATCCCAAAGTGGACACCCTCGACAGCCAGGAACTGTTCGGCGGCCTGACCCTGCTCGGTAGCCGCTTCGGCGTAGCCTTCAGCAATGACCCGGACAAACAGAACAACACCCTGTTCGCCGACCTTGGCGGCAATCAGCCGTTCGGCATCGGGATCAGCATGAAATACACCACTCATCAGTTGAATTCGCCGGTCTCGGTGGACGGTGGCTACGTCAGCAGTTTTACCGATTGGTCGGTGAAATTTTCCCGACCGTTCATGGGCGTCGACCTTGACCTGATCTACAGCAACTCCAACCTCAGCGGTAGTGATTGCTCGGCCTACTCGGGCCACAACAGTGAATGCGACGGACTGGTCACGCTCAAGGCCGAGCGCGCATTCTATTGATTGGCTGAACTGCCGGGAGCCTCCTGCGTTCACATGAGAATCAGACGCCAGGCCTTGCAAGGATTCGCCCATGTCTCGCTGGTTCAAGCACCTCGCCACCCTGCTGATCCTCACCCTCGCCCTCGGCGCCTGCAGCCGCGTCGGCCTGGCCTACCGCAACCTCGACGTGATCATTCCGTGGTCGCTCAGCGATTACCTGGACATGAACGGCGAGCAAAAGGACTGGTTCAACGAGCGCCTCAAGGAACACCTGAACTGGCACTGCACCACGCAATTGCCGGGCTACCTCGATTGGCTGGATCGCTTGCAGAGCATGGTCGAAACCAATCAGGTAACCGACGCGGCGCTGCAGGCGCGAACCGTAGAAGCGAAACAAGCCATCGCTGACACCGCCCGGCAGATCACGCCTTCGGCCATCCAATTGCTGCAAGGACTGGACGACAAACAGGTCGCCGAAATGAACGACGCGTTCGCCAAGGATCTGCGCAAACGTGAAAAGGAATACGTCAAACCGCCGCTGGCCCAACAGATCGCCGAACGCGGCGCCCGCATGGACAAGCGCCTGACCGATTGGCTGGGGCCGCTGAGCGTCACCCAGGAACAACGGGTGATGGCCTGGTCGACCGCACTGGGCGATCAGAACACCCAGTGGATCGCCAACCGCGCGCACTGGCAGCAACAATTCAGCGCGGCCGTTGCCCAGCGTAACAGTCCCGAATTCCCACAATGGATCGAGACGCTTCTGGTCAATCGTGAGCGTTTATGGACAGCGGACTACCAGAAAGCCTACGCCAACACCGAAGCCCAGGCTCGTGCCCTGGCGGTTGATCTGATGGCGCAGAGCACGCCGCAGCAACGTCAGCGCCTGTTGAAGAAGATCGGGGGGGTGCGCAAGGACTTCAATGATCTGAAGTGTCTCAAGGCCGCGCAAAAACCTTGAAGCCGATACAAAACCCTGCAGGAGTGAGCCTGCTCGCGATAGCGGTGTTTCAGTGCCATTGATGTTGATTGACACACTGCTATCGCGAGCAGGCTCACTCCTACAGGGGTAATGGTCAGCTTCAGGCAATCTGCGCCTTGGACGCCACCACATCAAACGTTGCTTCATCCAGCGCATCTTCCTGCTCATCCAGCACCTGGCGAGGATGATCATTGCCGGGAATGCTGCTGTCGATCAGGCTCAACAGGCTTGATCCGCGTGGCGTCAGAATAAAATTGTTGCCGGTACTGCCCTCATGATCCGGACGCGGTTCGATGTATCCGCGGTCCAGCAGCAACTTCTCGTACTCACAGGCCAGCGTTTTCAGGTGATCCAGATTCTCGATCGGCTCGCCCGCGCTGGCTTTCTCCGCCGCATAGTCCTCGGCATAAGCCCGAGGCGCGAAGCTGTGGCCCGCGCTGTTCTGCACTTCGTGCAGCAAGCGTTCAATCAAATCCCAGTTATAAGTCGTCATCCTGATTCAACCTCCGGTGCGCGTAATTAATGGCGCGTTCATAGGTTGTGACCGGTGCCAGTCGTAGCCGTTCAGCCGCATTTCACGCCTCGACCGACTGGCGGTCTGTCGATTTGGCCGAGGGTTAAACGACTAGTCTGACAAAGACGGTTTCAACCCCCGCAGGAGAAATCATCATGAACGTTGAGAATCATCCGGTGGTGTCGCGCGAAGAATGGCTTGCCGCACGCAAACAACATCTGCTCGAGGAAAAGGCCTTCACCCAGGAGCGCGACCGCCTCAGCGCCAGGCGCCGCGCATTGCCGTGGGTCAAGGTCGACAAGGACTACCGCTTTCACGGCCCGAACGGTGAGCTGAAACTGGCCGACCTGTTCGGCAAACACAGCCAACTGATCGTTTACCACTTCATGTTCGCCAAGGACTGGGAAGAAGGCTGCCAGGGCTGCTCGTTCCTGTCCGACCACATCGACGGCGCCAACCAGCACCTGGCCCACCACGACATCGCTGTGGTCGCGGTCTCTCACGCACCGTTCGAGCAGTTTCAGGCCTTTAAACGGCGCATGGGCTGGAAATTCGACTGGGTATCGTCAGACGGTTCCGATTTCAACTACGACTTCGGCGTATGCGCCCGGGCCGAAGACGCCGAGGCAGGAAAGGCGACGTATAACTACGAAAAGACTGACAGTGCCGAAGAAGAAATGCCGGGGCTGAGCGTGTTTTATCGCAATCCGGCCGGAGAGATTTTCCACACTTATTCCACCTACGCCCGTGGGCTGGACATGCTGGTCGGAGCTTACAACTACCTCGACCTGACGCCTAAGGGCCGTAATGAAGACGAGATCATGGAGTGGGTGCGGCATCATGATCGCTATGAAGGGGCCACTCGCTCCAGCTGCTGCCATGGCGGCGAATAGCAGCCGCTCGCAGCGAGCCTGACTGAACTTTTCACCGTCCCGCGGCCTCCACCGGTTAACCCGCCTTAACCGGAACGGAGGCCCGCCCCATGAAAACCCTGCTCAAGCTCACCCTCGCCGCCACCCTCGCCTGCGCCCTGCCCGTGTGGGCCTGCACGCCCGAGGAAGCCACTGCCAAACGAGAACAACTGGCCAAGGAAGTCTCCAGGCTGACCGAACAGAATCCGGCCAAGGCCAAGGAGATCAACGATGAGTTGCAGAAGATGGACCTCGGTACCGCCAGTGCCGATCTGCCGGACAAGTGCCAGTTGATTGATCAGCGATTGAAAGAGCTGAACTCGGCCGAGAAGAAAACCGAGGGCTAATCACCGCAGAATCAAAAGATTACAGCCTTCGGCAGCGCCTACACCGATCCCTGTAGGAGCTGCCGAAGGCTGCGATCTTTCGCCCCTGTAAATGCACAAATGCATTTATATTCTTGCATAAACGCATATACAAACTAAGGTTACCTCGAGCAAGGAGATCGGCACCGTTCATCGCAGATGAAAACCGTTAACCGCCGATCGCTCGGCAACACCGCAACACAACCACAAGCTGGACGCTTGTTTTCACTCATGGAGGACTGAAAAATGTTAACCACTCAAGCAACATCGTTCACCGGCGAGACCCTGCCAGGGTGCCTCGTCGGCCATCTGCTCGACCCGCAACTGGTCGAGGTCGAAGCCGCTGCACAAACCGCTGCACTGGCCGCCGCCAACCTCAACTTCACGATGCAGAAACAGACCCAGACCAACTGGTGCTGGGCAGCTGTTTCCGCCTCGGTCGGCAACTATTACGGCACTGGTTCCTGGACTCAGTGCGGTGTCGCCAGCACCCAACTGGACCGCAATTGCTGCAGTCAGCCGGGCCCCTGCAACGTCTACGGCTATCTGGATTCGGCCCTGCAAACCACTCGTAGCTATAACGGCATGAATCAGGGCTCGCTGCAGATGTCGGCCATTCAGAAGCAGATCAACATGGGCCGCCCGGTTGGCCTGCGCTGCGCCTGGTACGGCGGCGGTGCGCATTTCCTGGCGATCTACGGCACCAATGGCAACTACGTGCTGGTCGCCGACTCGATCTACGGTTACTCGACCCGTGCACTGAACGCGTTTCCCGGTTCGTACAACGGCGGCGGCAACTGGACCCACACTTACTTCACCGCAAAAAACTAGGAGGGCGACATCATGCAACTGACTTATCCAAAGGCGCCTTCCAACGGCGTCCAGACACTGCGCCCGGCGTTACAAGCCGCGCTGCAAACCCAAGGCTTCGGCATCAACCGCCAATTCGCCAGCGCAGTGCCGGCGAAGATCAGCCTGAGCGAGGCCTATCGCGGCTACTCGCTGACGCTGGACGACCTGAGCCAGGGCAAAGGTCTGCAGGACGCGCGCATCGGCGACTGGCATTACCTGGTGTTTGCCGACGGTGTGACCATCGCCGATGCGCAATTGGCGGAGGTTCGTGGCCATGTCGAGTTTTCTTCGTTGAACCACGGCACTCGGGCCGCCGACACCGTGGGCGCGTTGAAACTGGCGGAACAGGCGCCGCAACTGCAGGGTAAAACCGTCGAATTGCGCGTGCTGTTTGTTTCGGCACTGCACGTCGTGGCGATCTGGCTGCATGCGGACGGTGAAGAGGTGCTGATCCCGATCGAGCCGACGCCAAAAGCGCTGGGCGCCTCGCGACTGTACAGCGAAGCGGCCCTGCTCGCACTGTTGAAACCGGCGGCGGATCGCGCCAAACAACGTTTTGACGCGGACACCAGTGGACAACTGGGCAGCTGACAAACGCTGCGCATAAAAAAACCCGGACACTGTCCGGGTTTTTTATTGGCCTGCGAAACGCCTTACTCAGCCGCAGGCTCGGCCGGCTTGCGGCGCTTGAGCGGGGCCATGCCGTCGCTGCTCACCAGAGAATCCGGCTTCGGACGGTTGGCGCTCTTGCGCTTGGTCGGGGTCTTGGCGGCGGTTTTCTTCTTGTCGCCCTTGGCGTCGGTCTTTTTCTTCTTCACGCCGACAGCTTTGCCCGAGGCCTTGACCTTTTTCGGTCCGCCGTAGGTGCCTTTGACTTCCT
Source organism: Pseudomonas serboccidentalis (assembly GCF_028830055.1). Classification (NCBI taxonomy): domain Bacteria; kingdom Pseudomonadati; phylum Pseudomonadota; class Gammaproteobacteria; order Pseudomonadales; family Pseudomonadaceae; genus Pseudomonas; species Pseudomonas serboccidentalis. The sequence continues at coordinate 803,323 of NZ_CP101655.1, read as the reverse complement.
TGATGGTGCGGCGCTCGAAGCTCTGCTTCAGGTAGCGCTCGATGCTCGACATCAGGTTCCAGTCGCCGTGGCAGATCAGCGAAATCGCCAGGCCGTCGTTGCCGGCGCGGCCGGTACGACCGATACGGTGTACGTATTCGTCGCCGCTGCGTGGCATGTCGAAGTTGATCACCAGATCCAGACCATCAACGTCCAGACCACGGGCCGCCACGTCGGTGGCGACCAGAATCTTCACGCCGCCCTGCTTCAGACGATCGATCGCCAGTTTGCGATCCTTCTGGTCTTTCTCGCCGTGCAGCACGAACGCCTTGTATTCCTGGGCCACGAGGCGGCCATAGATGCGGTCGGCCATGGCGCGGGTGTTGGTGAAGACGATGGCCTTCTGGTAGGTCTCGTTGGCCAGCAACCAGTTCACGATCTGTTCTTTGTGCTGGTTGTGGTCGGCGGTGATGATCTGCTGACGGGTGGTCGAGTTCAGCTGGCTGACCGCGTTGAGCTGCAGGTGCTCAGGGTTGTTCAGCACCTTGGCGATCATCTCGCGCAGGCCGGAACCGCCGGTGGTGGCGGAGAACAGCATGGTCTGCTGGCGATTCGGGCATTCGTCGACCAGACGCTGTACGTCTTCGGCAAAACCCATGTCGAGCATGCGGTCGGCTTCATCGAGCACCAGCACTTCGACTTCTTTCAGGTCGAGGTTGCCAGCGTTGAGTTGCTCGATCATCCGCCCCGGAGTGCCGATCAGGATGTCCGGCACCTTGCGCAGCATGGCAGCCTGGACCTTGAAGTCTTCACCGCCGGTGATCAGGCCGGACTTGATGAAAGTGAACTGCGAGAAGCGCTCGACTTCCTTCAGGGTCTGCTGGGCCAGTTCGCGGGTCGGCAGCAGGATCAGGGTCTTGATGCTGACGCGAATCTTCGCCGGGCCGATCAGGCGGTTGAGGATCGGCAGGACAAAAGCGGCGGTCTTGCCGCTACCGGTTTGCGCCGTCACCCGCAGGTCACGCCCCTGGAGCGCCAGCGGAATGGCCGCTGCTTGCACAGGCGTTGGCTCGACAAATTTCAGCTCGGCCACGGCTTTGAGCAGGCGTTCGTGCAGGGCGAATTGGGAAAACACGGGTGCTACCTCGAAGATATGCAAAAAAACAGCTGCATAGGTTACCGGTTTCGAGCGCTCAGGCCGAGTTTCTTTATACAAACGGGCGTAATCAGTGGCTTTTTTGTTGCTCGATTTGTCTTCAACGGTAATACACAGCGTCTTAAATGCTCTAATCGCCCATCGCGTCTTACAGAAGAATCGTTGCTCACATGGATTTCAAACAGCTCTGGCTCAACGCCCAAGACCTCTGGGGTGCCCTCGAACAGCACCCGTTCCTGCAATCCGGCCTGGCGCTGATGCTGCTATTGGTGATCGCGCTGGTCCTCGGACGAGTGGCGCGCTACCTGATCCTGCACGCCAGCCGCATGCTCGGTCGCCAGCCGGCCCTGCACTGGATCAACGACTTTCGCCACAACAAGGTGTTCCAGCGCCTGGCGCAAATGACGCCGTCGCTGGTGATCCAGTTCGGTCTGCACCTGGTGCCGGAACTGAGCAAAACCGCCATGACGTTTCTCGGCAACGTCGCGCTGGCGTTCACCATCCTGTTCCTGCTGCTGGCGGTCAGCGCCCTGCTCAATGCGCTGCTGGACATCTACGCGCGTACCGAACACGCCCGTACCCGCTCAATCAAGGGTTACGTGCAGTTGGCGAAAATGGTCTTGTACGTGTTTGGCGCGATCATCATCGTCGCCACCCTGATCGACCGTTCGCCGCTGTTGCTGCTCTCCGGCCTGGGTGCGATGTCGGCGGTGATTCTGTTGGTCTACAAGGACACCCTGCTGTCGTTCGTCGCCAGCGTGCAACTGACCAGCAACGACATGCTGCGGGTCGGCGACTGGATCGAAATGCCGCAAGTCGGCGCCGATGGCGACGTGGTCGACATCACTTTGCACACGGTCAAGGTGCAGAATTTCGACAAGACCATCGTCTCGATCCCGACCTGGCGCCTGATGTCCGAGTCGTTTCGAAACTGGCGCGGCATGCAGCAGTCCGGCGGTCGGCGGATCAAGCGCAGTCTGTTCATCGATGCCAGCGGTGTGCGCTTCATCCGTGACGACGAAGAAGAAAAGCTCTCCCAGGTGCACCTGCTGACCGACTACATGGGCCGCAAGAAAGCCGAGCTCAAGGCGTGGAACGAGGCGCAGGGCAATGTTGCGGCGATGTCGGCCAACCGCCGACGCATGACCAATATCGGCACCTTCCGCGCTTACGCCTTGGCCTATCTGAAGAGCCACCCGGAAGTGCAGCCGAACATGACCTGCATGGTCCGCCAGATGCAGACCACCGCGCAGGGCATTCCGCTGGAGATCTACTGCTTTACCAGCACCACGGCGTGGGCCGATTACGAGCGGATTCAGGGGGATATTTTCGATTACCTGCTGGCGGTGCTGCCGGAGTTTGGGTTGAGTCTGTATCAGCAGCCGAGTGGCGGGGATTTGCGTTCGGGGTTGTTGCCGGCAGTGCTCGGCTCGGCGCACATTCCGCAAACCCAGAAACACCTCATGTAACCCACAATTTCGTGTAGGAGCTGCCGAAGGCTGCGATCTTTTGATCTTCAAACATCAAAGTCAAAAGATCGCAGCCTTCGGCAGCTCCTACGGGATTGTGTACATACAAGAAACGCAACCGAAGTTGCGTTTCTTGTTTCTACCCAGGGTTATTTGGCCTGCCGTTGCGGTGCCTTGTGCACCATGGTGTAGGCGTAATCGACACCCATGCCATACGCGCCGCTGTGTTCCAGCACCAGCTCCATCACCGCTTCATAAGTCTCTTTGTGTGCCCAGTCACGCTGGAACTCGAGCAGCACTTGCTGCCAGGTCACCGGCACGGCGCCGGCCTGAATCATGCGTTGCACCGACATGTCGTGGGCTTCTTTGCTGGTGCCGCCAGAGGCGTCGGTGACGATATACACCTCAAAACCTTCAGCCAGGGCTTCCAGGGCCGGGAACGTCAGGCAGACCTCGGTCCACAGCGCAGCAATGATCAGCTTCTTGCGTCCGGTGGCTTTCACCGCATCCACCAGCGCCTTGTCCTCCCAGGAGTTCATCGAGGTGCGCTCGATCGGCTTCTGCTCAGGATGAACCGCCAGTAGCTCAGGCCAGATGTAACCACTGAAGCTCTCGGTTTCCACCGAGGTGTAGATCGTCGGCACGTTGAAGATCTTCGCCGCTTTGGCCAGACCCACGGTGTTGTTCTTCAGGGTCTGACGGTCGATCGACTGCACGCCGAAGGCCATTTGTGGCTGGTGGTCAATCAGGATCAGAGCGGAGTTGGTTGGGTTGAGCAGTTCACGAATAGACATGGCGCGTTCCTTTTGATGTCGATGATGTCGGGTCAGTAAGGGTTGGTCGACTTGCCGTGTTCGGCGTTGTTGTCGGCTTGGATGTCACTTTAGGGGCTGGCGAATAAAGGGACAATTCCCTAAAATCGAGAATCATTGATTCTAAAAAAGGGACAATCATGGATCGCATCGAATGCATGCGCGCCTTCGTGGTGACGGTGGGCGAGAACGGCTTCGCCGCTGCCGCGCGCGCCATGGATGTGCCGCGCTCGAAAGTCAGCAAACAGATTCAGGCACTGGAAGAAGCCATCGGCGTGCAACTGCTGCAACGCACCACCCGCAGCCTGCACCTGACCGAGGCAGGCGCCGAGTATTTTGAGGCGGCGCGCGAGGTCATTGCCGCACTGGACGAGGCCGAGCAGCGCGCGCGCGATGGCATTGGCGAGTTACGCGGCGTGTTGCGGGTCAATGCGCCGATGTCGTTCGGCCTGCGGCGTTTGGGCAAACTGATTCCGCTGTTCCATGAGCAACACCCGAACATCGAGCTGCAACTGGTGCTCAGCGATCAACAGGTTGATCCGGTGCGGGGTGGTTTTGACGTGACTATCCGCATTGCGAGCATGCCCGACTCGACCATGATCGCCCGGCAACTGGCGCCGGCACCGCGGATCATGGTCGCCTCCCCGGCCTACCTCGAACGTGCCGGCATTCCGCAGACTCCGCAGGATCTGCGCGCGCACAAATGCCTGAACTACGGCTATCTGCAAAGCGGCGTGAGTCTGCAACTGTGCAATGGCAACGAGACCCAGCGGGTCAACGTGACCGGACCGCTGCACGCCAACAATGGCGACTTGCTCGCTCAGGCAGCCGAGGCCGGGATGGGGATTGCACTGCTGCCGGACTTTATCGTCGAAGAAGCCTTGGCCGCAGGTCGACTGGTGCCGGTGCTCTGCGAATGGCAGGCGCCGGCGATCAGCATCAACGCGGTGTATTCCTCGGCGCGGCGAGTGCCGCAAAAGACCCGGGCATTTATTGAGTTCCTGGTGGCGCAACTGGCCCTGCGCTGACAACAAAATTCTCAGGGGGTCATGCGGTGCGTTTGATGCCCAACCGGCTGATCCACACCGCCGCCAGAATCACACTCCCGCCGAGCAACAGCCTTCCCAGCTCCTCATGCTGATTCCAGATCAGCAGATTCAGCAGCAAACCCACCGGCACATGCAGGTTGTTCATCACCGCCAGTGTGCCGCCATTGACCATGCACGCGCCTTTATTCCACCAGTACATCCCCAGCGCCGTCGAGACGAGCCCGAGGAACAGCAACACGCCCCACTGCAGCGGTGCTTCAGGCAGGAAGTTGGCTTTGCCGAACAGCAGAAACGCCGGCAATACCACCGCCAGTGCCCCGAGGTAGAAGAAGCCGAAACGCCGGTAATGCGGCAGGTCGCTGGGGTGTTTCGCCACCAGATGCTTGTACAGCACCTGCCCGGCGGCGTAGGTGAAGTTGGCCAGTTGCAGCAGCAAAAAGCCCATGAAGAAGTCCGGGTTGATCCGGTCAAAGCGAATCACCGCCGCCCCCCCCACGGCAACCAACGCGGCCACCAGCGCCCATGGGTTGAAGCGCCGGTTCAGCGCATCTTCGATCAGCGTTACGTGCAGCGGCGTGAGAATGGTGAACAGCAGCACCTCCGGCACCGTCAGCACACGGAAGCTCAGGTACAGACAGACATAGGTGATGCCGAACTGCAACGCGCCGATCAAGAGCATGCCGCGCATGAACGCAGGCTCCACCGAACGCCAGCGGGTCAACGGAATGAACACCAGCCCGGCCAGCACCACGCGCACCAGCACCGCGAAGTAGCTGTCGACGTGCCCGGCCAGGTATTCGCCGATCAGACTGAAGGAAAACGCCTGGATCAGCGTGACAAAAAGTAGATAGCCCATGGTCGCCTCTGTTTCGAATGGCGGCGACGATAGCGGGTTTTGGATTCTGCAACCAACACAAAATCCTCCTGTAGGAGCCGCCGCAGGCTGCGATCTTTTGATCCTGTTTTTTAAAATCAAAAGATCGCAGCCTGCGGCAGCTTCTACAGAGGGATTGTTTTAACCAGAAAAATCTCAGGCAAAAAAAAGCCCGATCTCGCTAATGCGTTCAATCGGGCTACAGCACTCAGGAGCAACAAGTGCAAAGGGAGGTTCGATGCGCGTAGAGCCTTGAAGGGGTTGCGCCAGGTCACTAAAACAATCGGCGATTATCTGGCGATTAACATATCAAGCGACCTGGGACAGTTTGGCGTTGGCCTGATTCAGGCCCTTCTCCTGGAAGTCGCCGCCCAGGTTCATGCCTTCGGCGTGAATGAAGGTCACGTCATGGATGCCGATGAAGCCCATGACCTGACGCAGGTACGGTTCCTGATGATCCGCCGGGCCGCCGGCGTAGATGCCGCCGCGAGCGGTCAGCACGTAGGCACGCTTGCCGCTGAGCAGGCCTTGCGGGCCGGTTTCGGTGTACTTGAAGGTCACGCCGGCACGCAGCACGTGGTCGAGCCACGCCTTGAGGGTGCTCGGGATCGCGAAGTTGTACATCGGCGCGGCCATCACCAGCACGTCGGCGGCCAATAACTCATCGGTCAATTCGTTGGAACGGTCCAGCGACGATTGTTCGTTGGCGTTGCGCTGCTCAGCGGACTTCATCCAGCCGCCCAGCAGGTTGGCGTCCAGGTGTGGCACCGGGTTCACGGCGAGGTCACGCACAGTGATCTGATCGTTGGGATGCGCCGCTTTCCATTGACCGATGAAGGTCTGGGTCAGTTGACGGGAAACCGAGTCTTGCTGGCGGGCGCTGCTTTCGATGATCAGAACGCGGGACATGATGTGTAGTCTCCATCCGAGAATGTTGTAGGTCGATGGAGTGAAGGTTAAACAGGGTTGCTTCGATGAAAAAGCGCAAATAATTGCTGCAAAGCATCGAATAATTCGTTTAGATGTACCTATACCCTGTGGGAGCGGGCCTGCTCGCGATAGCGGTGTGTCAGATGGATCGATGTCGACGGTTACACCGCTATCGCGAGCAGACTCACTCCTACAGAACAGGGAGCGACCGTTATTTCGGGCTGCAGCTCAGTTCGATGCGCAGCCTGATGATCTCGCGGGAAAACTTGGCCGTGGCGTTTTTGTGTTTGCCGGCCGGTACTTCGATGTTGCGCGTACGCGGTGCTTCCGGGCCATTGCTGAACACGGCCTTGCACAGCGCGTCGACATCGCCGTAGTTGGCGACCCGGATGGAGCCGATGTCTTTGTCGGTATCGAAGGTTTCGTAGTCGATCTTCAAGCCATTGAGGTTCTTCTGCACATCGATCGGGTAAGCAAACGCAGTCAGCGGCAGCAACGCGAGCACCACACAACAGAATTTTTTCATTCGCCAGTCTCCATGAGGGACGGCCAGCTTAGGACAAGAGGAGCTATTGATGAAAGCGCCCCGCGTGACCCTTGATCAATGGCGAACATTGCAGGCCGTGGTCGACCACGGCGGATTCGCCCAGGCCGCCGAGGTTCTGCACCGTTCGCAATCGTCGGTGAGTTACACCGTCGCCCGCATGCAGGACCAGCTCGGCGTGCCGTTACTGCGCATCGATGGACGTAAAGCGGTACTTACCGAAGCCGGCGGCGTGCTGCTGCGCCGCTCGCGCCAACTGGTGAAACAGGCCAGCCAGCTGGAAGACCTCGCTCACCACATGGAGCAAGGCTGGGAGGCCGAGGTGCGGCTGGTGGTCGATGCCGCTTACCCGAGCGCACGCATCGTCAGGGCGCTGACCGCATTCATGCCGCAGAGTCGCGGCTGCCGGGTGCGCCTGCGCGAGGAAGTGCTGTCGGGCGTAGAGGAAGTGCTGCTCGAAGGCGTGGCCGATCTGGCGATCACCGGCCTGAGCATCCCCGGCTACCTCGGCGCGGAATTGAGCGATGTCGAGTTCGTTGCCGTCGCCCACCCGGATCACGCCTTGCATCGGCTCAATCGGGAACTGAGCTTCCAGGACCTGGAAACCCAGATGCAAGTGGTCATCCGCGACTCCGGTCGCCAGCAACCACGAGACGTCGGCTGGCTTGGCGCCGAACAGCGCTGGACCGTCGGCAGCCTCGCCACCGCCGCGACCTTTGTCAGCAGCGGCCTCGGTTTTGCCTGGCTGCCGCGGCACATGATCGAGCGGGAACTGAAAGATGGCTCGCTCAAGCTGCTACCGTTGGACAGGGGCGGCAACCGCAACTCCAGCTTCTATCTGTATTCGAACAAGGACAAACCCTTGGGCCCGGCCACACAAATCCTTATCGAACTGCTGCGCACCTTCGATACGTTGCCTCTGGATGCGCCGTACGCCGCCCCCGAACAAGCCTGACACGGAGTTCACCGATGGCCTATTTCGAACATGAAGGTTGCAACCTGCACTACGAGGAATATGGCCACGGCACGCCGTTGCTGCTGGTTCACGGGCTCGGCTCGAGCACCCTGGACTGGGAAATGCAGATCCCGGCACTGTCGGCACACTACCGGGTGATCGTCCCGGACATACGCGGTCACGGTCGCTCGGACAAACCGCGCGAGCGCTACAGCATCGCCGGTTTCAGTGCCGATCTGCTGGCGTTGATCGAACACCTGAATCTCGGCCCGGTGCACTACGTCGGTCTGTCGATGGGCGGGATGATCGGCTTTCAGTTCGCCGTCGATCAGCCACAGAGGCTGAAAAGCCTGACCATCGTCAACAGCGCCCCCGAAGTCAAACTCCGCAGCCGCGACGATTATTGGCAGTGGTTCAAGCGCTGGAGCCTGATGCGTGTGCTCAGTCTGGCGACCATCGGCAAAGCGCTGGGCGGCAAACTGTTCCCGAAACCCGAGCAGGCCGATCTGCGGCAAAAAATGTCCGAGCGCTGGGCAAGAAACGACAAACGTGCTTATCTCGCCAGCTTCGATGCGATTGTTGGCTGGGGCGTTCAGGAACGACTTTCCCGAGTGACCTGTCCAACCCTCATCGTCAGCGCCGACCGTGACTACACACCGGTGGCGCTGAAAGAAACCTATGTAAAACTGCTGCCCGATGCGCGGCTGGTGGTGATCGCCGACTCGCGCCACGCCACCCCGCTCGATCAACCCGAACGCTTCAACCAAACGCTGCTGGAGTTTCTCGCCGCAGCCGATACTCAATCTCAGGATCACTGACCCATGCTGAAAAAACTCGCCCTCGCCGCCGGCACCGTGCTGTTTGCTGCCAACCTGATGGCTGCTACTCCGGCCAAAGCACCGCACGTGCTGCTGGACACCACCAACGGTCAGATCGAAATCGAGCTGGACCCGGTCAAGGCGCCGATCAGTACCAAGAACTTTCTGGATTACGTCAACAGCGGCTTTTACACCAACACCATTTTCCACCGTGTGATCCCGGGCTTCATGGCTCAGGGCGGTGGCTTCACCCAGCAGATGCAGCAGAAAGACACCAAGGCACCGATCAAGAACGAAGCCAGCAATGGCCTGCACAACGTTCGCGGCACCTTGTCGATGGCGCGTACTTCCAACCCTGACTCGGCCACCAGCCAGTTCTTCATCAACGTGGCTGACAACGCGTTCCTCGACCCGGGCCGGGATGCCGGTTACGCGGTGTTCGCCAAAGTCGTCAAGGGCATGGATGTCGTCGACATCATCGTCAACTCGCAAACCACCACCAAAAGCGGCATGCAAAACGTGCCTGTCGACCCTGTGATCATCAAGTCGGCCAAAGTCATCGACTAAGCTGTACAGGGCATTTCGAGCGGTGTGAGTTCGATCTCACGCCGCTCACACCGATAAAAGGAGAGCCCGTACTCCGGGCGGTTATCTGATGCTCTATCGCCGTTTTGAACAACTGATCGACGTGTTCCGCGAAGCCCCGACGGCGTCCCCGCCGGACCGCGTGCTGCCCTTCTATACCTATTACCTCAAGCAGGTCTGGCCGAGCTTTGCTGCGCTGCTGACCGTCGGTCTGTTCGGCGCCTTGATCGAAGTGGCGCTGTTCAGCTACCTCAGCCGCATCATCGACCTGGCCCAGGGCGGACCGAATCCCGACTTTTTCAAGGAGCACGGCCTCGAGCTGGCCTGGATGGCGGTGGTCGCGCTGATCCTGCGCCCGGTGTTCGTCGGTCTGCACGATTTGCTGGTGCATCAGACCCTGAGCCCGAGCATGACCAGCCTGATTCGCTGGCAGAACCACAGTTACGTGCTCAAGCAGAGCCTGAATTTCTTCCAGAACGACTTCGCCGGACGTATTGCCCAGCGCATCATGCAGACCGGCAACTCGCTGCGTGATTCCGCCGTGCAAGCGGTGGACGCGTTGTGGCATGTGTTGATCTATGCGATCAGCTCACTGGTGCTGTTCGCCGAGGCCGACTGGCGCCTGATGATCCCGCTGCTGACGTGGATCGCCGCCTACATCGGCGCGCTCTACTACTTCGTGCCTCGGGTCAAGGAACGCTCGGTGGTGTCCTCCGATGCGCGCTCCAAACTGATGGGACGGATCGTCGACGGCTACACCAACATCACCACCCTGAAGCTGTTCGCCCACACCAACTTCGAACAGCAATACGCCCGCGAGGCCATCGAAGAACAAACCGAAAAAGCCCAACTGGCCGGCCGCGTGGTCACCAGCATGGACATCGCCATCACCACCATGAACGGCTTGCTGATCGTCGGTACCACCGGCCTCGCACTGTGGCTGTGGACGCAGTCGCTGATCAGCGTCGGCGCGATTGCCCTGGCGACCGGTCTGGTGATCCGCATCGTCAACATGTCCGGCTGGATCATGTGGGTGGTCACCGGCATCTTCGAAAACATCGGCATGGTTCAGGACGGTCTGCAGACCATCTCGCAACCGGTCAGCGTCACCGATCGCGAACAGGCCAAACCGCTGGCCGTGGCTCGCGGCGAAGTGCGTTTCGAGCATGTGGATTTTCACTACGGCAAGAAGAAAGGCATCATCGGCGACCTCAACCTGACCATCAAACCCGGTGAAAAAATTGGCCTGATCGGCCCGTCCGGCGCCGGCAAGTCGACCCTGGTCAACCTGCTGCTGCGCCTGTACGACGTCGAAGGCGGACGGATCCTGATCGACGGGCAGAACATCGCCGAAGTCGGCCAGGAAAGCCTGCGCGCGCGGATCGGCATGATCACTCAGGACACTTCGCTGCTGCACCGCTCGATCCGCGACAACCTGCTCTATGGCAAACCTGATGCCACTGACGCAGAGCTGTGGGATGCGGTGCACAAGGCCCGCGCCGATGAATTCATTCCGTTGCTGTCGGACGCCGAAGGCCGCACCGGTTTCGATGCCCACGTCGGTGAACGCGGGGTGAAACTGTCCGGCGGTCAGCGCCAGCGCATCGCGATTGCCCGGGTGCTGCTCAAGGACGCGCCGATCCTGATCATGGACGAAGCGACCTCGGCACTGGACTCGGAAGTCGAGGCGGCGATCCAGGAAAGTCTGGAGACCCTGATGCAGGGCAAAACCGTGATCGCCATCGCCCACCGTCTCTCGACCATCGCGCGTATGGATCGATTGGTCGTACTGGAAAACGGCAAAATCGCCGAGAGCGGCACCCACGCCGAACTGCTGGCGCATCGCGGGCTGTATGCGCGATTGTGGGCGCATCAGACCGGAGGATTTGTCGGGATCGATTGATCATTGGGTCAACGCAATTCCAATGAGGGAGCGAGCCTGCTCGCGAAGGCGGAGTGTCAAACACCATCATTGTTGTCAGACATGCCGCTTTCGCAAACAGGCTCGCTCCCACAGGGTTCGCAGTGATCCTGATCGACTGAGAACCGCCCCAGCCCACCACCCAAGGGCTCTGGCGGTTTTTTTGCGCCTGCTGGAAATCCGTCCAAAGCCTGCTGTACTCAGCCAAGGTTCTGGAGATGAACCTGTCGTAATTCTGCAAGGAAGCACAACTCGATACAGTATCGATAGCATGCCTATCAAGGACACTCTCATGTCTCTGTTCAAACGTTCAGTCACTGAGTTGTTGGGTACGTTCTGGCTGGTTCTGGGTGGTTGCGGCAGCGCAGTAATCGCAGCGTCTTCGCCTTTGGGTATCGGGGTGCTGGGGGTGGCCCTGGCGTTTGGTCTGACGGTGCTGACCATGGCGTTCGCCATCGGCCACATCAGCGGCTGCCACCTCAATCCCGCGGTGTCGGTCGGTTTGTTCGTCGGCGGTCGGTTTCCGGCCAAAGAGCTGCCCGCCTACATCATCGCCCAGGTGCTGGGGGCGATTCTCGCAGCGGCGCTGATTGCGCACATTGCCAGCGGCAAGGAGGGTTTTGACATCGCTGCCGGCCTGGCTTCCAACGGTTATGGCGAACATTCACCGGGCAAGTATTCGATGGCCGCAGGCTTTGTCACCGAGCTGGTGATGACCGGGATGTTCGTGATCATCATCCTTGGCGCCACCGACAAACGCGCCCCGGCGGGCCTCGCACCGATTGCCATCGGCCTGGGCCTGACGCTGATTCACCTGATTTCGATCCCGGTCACCAATACCTCGGTCAACCCGGCGCGCAGTACCGGGCCGGCGCTGATGGTCGGCGGCTGGGCGATCGCGCAATTGTGGATGTTCTGGGTCGCGCCGCTGTTGGGCGCGGTGGTGGGCGGCGGAATCTATCGCTGGCTGGGTAAAGAGGACACCTGAAACCACGGAAATCCCGTTGTAGGAGCTGCCGAAGGCTGCGATCTTTTGATTTTTGAAAGCAAGATCAAAAGATCGCAGCCTTCGGCAGCTCCTACAGGGGATCTAGGTTTGGCGGTAGGGCAAGGCCGTTCTGGCTTCCTCGGCGTAAGCCAATACCCCGGCGCGCTCTTGCAGCAGGAAGTCTTTGACCGCAGCCTTCAACCCGGAATGGCGCAGGTAATGCCACGAATGGGTGATTACCGGTTCAAAACCCCGAATCAACTTGTGCTCGCCTTGGGCACCCGCATCAAAGCGCTGATAACCCTGGGCGATCGCGTAATCCATGCCCTGATAAAAACAGGTCTCGAAATGCAGCCGATCGAACTCGGCGAGGCAGCCCCAATAGCGTCCGTAAAAACTGTCACCACCCACCAAGCTGAAGGCCATTGCCACCGGACGTGAGCCCTGTTTGGCGAAGACGACCCGAATCGACTCCGGCATCCGTTCGGCCAGCAAGCTGAAGAACTCGCGGGTCAGATACGGCGCCTGCCGACGCACCGCGTAGGTGTTGGCATAGCAGGCGTAGACAAAATCCCATTGCGACTCGTCCAGCTCGCGCCCTTGCAGCCATTCGAATTCGAAGCCCTGCCCCGCCACTTGCTCGCGCTCCTTGCGCATCTGCTTGCGCTTGCGCGAACTGAGCACGTCAAGAAAGTCCTGGAAGTCCCGATAACCGCGATTCTGCCAGTGATACTGACAGCCGATACGCTGCAGCCAGCCCGGTTGCTCGGCCATGGCGGCGTCGGTGAACGGGTCGGTGAAATTGATGTGCGCGCTGGAAAGCCCTTCGATTTCCAGATAACCCGGCAAGCTCTTGAGCAGTTCGTAGCCGTCCTCGACGTTCGCCGCCAACAGTCGCGGGCCACTGACCGGGCTGAACGGTACCGCCGTCAACAGCTTGGGGTAGTAATCAATGCCGGCCCGGGCGCAGGCATCGGCCCAACCGTGATCGAAGACGTACTCGCCGTAGGAATGCCACTTGCGATAACTGGGCAGCGCCGCGATCAACCGGTCGTCTTCAACGTGCAGCAGATGCTCGGGTTGCCAGCCGGTATGGGGGCCGACGCTGCCGCTGTCTTCCAGCGCGCTCAGGAACGCATGGCGCAAGAACGGCTGATTCTCGGGCACCAGCGCATCCCATGTCGTCGGGGCGACTTCTGACAGGTTTTGCAGACGTTGCAACGGCATCAACTGGCTCTCCACATCTTGGCGTCAAAGCCCCGCGAGTATCGCCGATCGGCATCCATTGCACACGCTCATTCGGGCGACAGCGCTCTAGCTCAATAGTTCACGCGTGCTTTGTATCGTCATCGACATGACATCACTTAGCCACCGCTCTGTCATAAACCATCGCGATACTCGCTCCTGTTTTTAGAGCGCCGGGTTCTACCCGGACATTGTTTTCCGACGTCCGCGTCGGTGTGCCCAGGATGGTTCAGCCATCCCTCTCATCTTCGGAGATTGCTATGCGTCTTGCTTCCACGAAAACTGCGGCGGCCCTGTGCGGTGGCCTGTTGCTGGCCATGAGCGTTCCGGCCAGCGCTGCAGTCGACGCCAAACTGCTCGACATGCTCAAGGCCAACGGTTCTATTTCCCAGGCGCAGTACATTGAACTGCAGACTGAACTGGCCAAGGATCAGAAGGCTCAGCAAATCGCGCAGCAGGCGCAGCAAGAGACCAACGAGCAAATCGCGGCGACCGCGAAGAAAACCAATGAGCTGAGTTCCTTCGACCAGAAACTCGCCTGGGCCGCCAAGACCCAGTTCAAGGGCGACGTACGTATTCGCCAGGAAACCGTCAAGATCGACGGCGAATCCAACAACGGCGGCCGTGACAAGGATCGCCAGCGTATCCGCGCCCGTCTGGGTGCCTACACCGAGATCAACCCGCAAGTCGACACCGGCATCCGTATCGCCACCGGCGGCGGCGACGACGCCCGTTCGACCAACCAGGACATGGACAACTACTTCGACAAGAAGCAGATCTGGCTGGACCTGGGCTACATCGACTACCACCCGGATGCGATCAAGAACCTGCACGTGATCGGCGGCAAGATGCTGCAACCGTGGGTCAGCATGGGCGACGTGATCTGGGACAGCGATATCAACCCGGAAGGTCTGGCCGTTACCTACAAGTATCCACTGGGCAGCAGCGCCGAACTGTTCGGCAGCCTGGGCAACTACAACCTCAAGGACAACGTCGACGGTGAAGGCGTGCAATTTCGCCACGACCTGCGCCTGACCGCCGGCCAGTTGGGTAGCCGCTTCGCGATCACCGACAACCTGAAACTGACCCTGGGCGGCAGCATCTACGCCTACCAGAACGACGAAAACAGCCGTTGCACCGGGACTTCCACACCGTGTGCGCTGGCGGTCAACGGCAACTCGGCCAACAATGAATTCCGTCTGTACGAAGGGTTCAGCCAGATCGATATCGGTGGCTTGCCAATGCCGCTGTCGTTCTACGGCCAGTACGTGAAGAACAACGATGCCGTGACCGATGCCGACACCGCGTGGCTGGTCGGCGCCAAGTCGAAAGTGTTCGGTCTGAACCTGGACTACAACTATCGTGACGTGCAGCGCGACGCCGTGGTTGGCGCCTTCACCGACTCCGACTTCGCCAACGGCACCACCGGCTCCCGTGGGCACAAGTTCAAGGTCGGTTACGACATCGACAAGAACTTCGCCATCGGCGCCACGTACTTCCTGACCAAAGCCGACTTCTCCAGCCGTACCCAGCGTGACGCAGACACCAACACCCTGCAGCTGGATGCAGAAGCGAAGTTCTAAAACGCATCACCTAATAGCCTGGCGCGGGCGGGGCGATCCCCATCATCCGTTCGTTTCGCCCCGCGCCGGGCTATTTCTGCAGGATGCAAAAAAACTGTAGGAGCTGCCGAAGGCTGCGATCTTTTGATCCTCAAAAACAAGATCAAAAGATCGCAGCCTTCGGCAGCTCCTACAGGGGAGTTTCTATTTTTCTTTGCGACGCTGCTCGGCCAGACGCTCAGCCAGCGCATCCACGCCCTCTTCCGGTTTCTCCGGCATCGCCTTCAGCGTGGCCTGCATCAAACGCATCTGGCGGATGAAGCGCCGACAGTTGGGGCAGAACATCAGGTGATGGCGCACCATCAGCTTTTCGCGAAAGCTCAACTGGCCATCGAGATAATCGCTGGAGCGTGCCACTTGTTCCTTACAGGTCAGCATTCGCCGGTCTCCTCAAAATGCTCCACCGTGGCGAAGACTTTCAGCCGCGCCCGATGCAGCAGCACACGCACATTGGAGAGCGAGATCTCCAGAAGATTACAGATCTCTTCCAGTTCCAGGCCCTGACGCTCGCGCAGCAGCAGAACGCTGCTTTGCAGCTCCGACAAACCAAGCAGGGTGTGTTCCAGGCAGTCACGCAACTCGCTTTCGGTCAGCAAGGCTTCCGGCGTGTCCTGATGCCAGGCAAACGGCGCCACCAGCCAATGACCGTCACCGGGGGAAAAACGCTCGTCATCGATGGTGCCGTGGGGCGATGGCAGGTCATCCATCAACACTTCGCGGCGATTCTGCTTGTAGCGGCTCTTGGCCGAGTTGGCAGTGATCGTCAGCAGCCAGGTCTTGAGACTGGAACGGCCCTCGAAGCCGCCGATATGGCGCACCACCGACAGCCAGGCGTCCTGCACCACTTCTTCGACATGGCGCTGGCCGACAATGGCATACGCCACGGCGCGCATGGCGCTCTGGTAGGTGCTGACCAGTTCCTTGAAAGCTTTTTGCTCTCCCGCCAACAGGCGTTCGAGCAGTTGGGTGTCGTCCGTTGCGGCCATTGGCGCCTCTTTGCCAAACGTTGTAAGCAAAAGATCGCAGCCTGCGGCAACTCCTACAAGAACGGATTTCATACCGACCGTGTAGGAGCTGCCGCAGGCTGCGATCTTTTTAAAGTGGACTCAGCGCTTGCGCAGAATCACGCTGCCGATCGAGTAACCGGCGCCGAACGAGCTCAGCACGGCCAGCGAACCGGCGGCCAGATCATCCTGATGTTTGTGGAAAGCAATCACGGAACCTGCGGAGCTGGTGTTGGCGTAGGTGTCGAGAATCACCGGCGCCTCTTCTTCGGTGGCTTCGCGCCCCAGCAGCTTGCGCACGATCAGGTGATTCATGCTCAGGTTGGCCTGGTGCAGCCA
Organism: Pseudomonas serboccidentalis; assembly: GCF_028830055.1. Lineage (NCBI taxonomy): Bacteria > Pseudomonadati > Pseudomonadota > Gammaproteobacteria > Pseudomonadales > Pseudomonadaceae > Pseudomonas > Pseudomonas serboccidentalis. The sequence goes on along the minus strand of NZ_CP101655.1, from coordinate 787,033 downwards.
GAAGCGCTTGACGTCGCCGACGTTGAGTTTGTTCTCTTCCAGGTGCTCACCGATCAGCTCGGCGACCATCGGGCAGACGTCCTTGAACACCTTGCGGCCTTCCTGCACGAACAGTTTGTCGCGGGCACCGATGCCCTCTTCCGCAGCGCGGTTGAGGAAGCCGAAGTTGTTGCGGATATTGTTGGAGAACTTGGTCAGCAGTTTGGTGCTGACCACGTCGAACTGATACTTGGAAGTTGCCAGATCGGCGCGCTCGATGATCACGGCCGTGGCGGCGTCACCGAAGATGAAGTGGCTGTCACGGTCGCGGAAGTTCAGGTGACCGGTGCAGACCTCCGGGTTGACCATCAGGATCGCCCGGGCCTGGCCCAGTTGCACGCTGTTGGCCGCGGCCTGAATGCCGAAGGTCGCCGAGGAGCAGGCCACGTTCATGTCGAAACCGAAACCCTGAATGCCCAGCGCTTCCTGGACTTCAATGGCGATGGCCGGGTAGGCGCGCTGCAGGTTGGAGCAAGCGACGATCACGCCGTCGATGTCGGCGGCGGTTTTGCCGGCACGTTGCAGGGCCTGTTCGGCGGCGCCGATAGCCATCTGGCAGAGCACCGACCATTCGTCATTGGAACGCTCCGGCAGACGCGGGGCCATGCGTTGCGGGTCGAGGATGCCATCCTTGTCCATGACAAAGCGGCTCTTGATGCCCGAGGCCTTCTCGATGAACGCAGCGCTGGATTCGGTCAGCGCCTGCACTTCACCGCTGGCGATGGCTTCGGCGTTGTCGGCGTTGAACTGCGCGACGTAGGTATTGAAAGACTGCACCAGCTCTTCGTTGGAGATGCTGTTGGCCGGGGTGTACAGGCCGGTGCCACTGATGACGACGTTATGCATGGTCGTTTCTCTAATCTGTTCAGGCAGAAAGCGCTGGCACCGACGTACCAACACACAAAGGGTCTATTCCCATCCGGGGGACGCAAACCTGGCATCGCTTTATTCCGTCGCGCGACACGGCCGAGGGCTCTGGGTCGCGAAACCGGGGTTTATGGTCGCGAAGTTTGCCATAAACCTTGGCTTTTGGCGCCTTCTCCCACTAAACGCCCCCCTGTAGGAGCTGCCGCAGGCTGCGATCTTTTGATTTTGCTTTGTAAAAGATCAAGATCAAAAGATCACAGCCTGCGGCAGCTCCTACAGGATCGTTGCAAGTTGTGGGATCAGGGTTCAACCTGGGTCCACTGCTTGTTCAAGCGTTTGTCCGAGATCGGCGCTTTCGTCCCCAACTGCTGGGCGAACAGCGACACCCGGTATTCCTCCAGCCACCAGCGGTACAGCTCAAGCTGCGGATCGCGCTTACCTTCCTGGGCATGTTTGGCAGCGCGGGTCTGGTATTGGCTCCAGAGGCCGGCCAGTTCGCCGCTCCAGACCCGGTCCTTCTGCACCTGCGCGCCCAGTTTCTCGAAACGCTGCTCGACCGCCTTCAGATAACGCGGCAGCTCTTTGAGCCATTGCATCGGCGTTTCCCGGACAAAACCCGGATAAACCAGATTGTTGATTTGTTGCTTGATGTCATTCAGCGCCACGGCCTGGGCCAGATCGATCTTGCCCTTGAAGCGCTTTTGCAGACCGTGCCACAGCTTGAGGATCTCCAGCGTCAGCCGTGCCACACGCTCGGCGTGTTCGGTCCAGTTGCCGCGTTTGCGCTCGGCCAAGGCTGCCAGCCCGGCGCCGTCACGGGGCAACGGCTCTTCGCCTTCCAGAATGCAGCTGTCGAGGCTGGCCAGCAGAATGTCTTCGACCAGTGCATCGACCCGACCCAGCTCGCGGTAGAGCAGGCCCAATTCTGTCTGCCCTGGCAATTTGCCGCGCAGGAACTTCGCCGGTTCGGCCAGTTGCTGCATCAGCAGCCGTTGCAAGGCGCGGCGATGCTGGAATTCGGCTTCGGCCGGGGTTGAGAAACGCCCCTCCTTGACCGTACCGCCCTCCTCCACCAGCGCCGGATACACCGTCATCGACAGCCCGGCGATCTTCTGTTGAGTCTTTTCCGCCACCGGAGCGAAGACCTTGGCCTCCACCGGTTGCTGACTTTTCGCACTTTGCGGCACCGCCAACGCAGCCTGACTAGCCTCAGCGAAGCGTGCAGTCAGTTCGGCCAGATCACGTCCTTCGCCGAGGAACTTGCCCTGGCCATCGACGATTTCCAGGTTCATCCGCAGATGCCCTTCGACCTGCTGCGCCGCTTCCGCCCATGCTTCATCGCTGACCCGCGCGCCGGTCATGCGCAACAGCTCGCGACCGAGTGCCTGCGGCAACGAACCTTCAGCGAACGTCATGCGCTGCAACGCCGCCTTGATGAAGTCCGGCACCGGCACGAAGTTCTTGCGCAAGGCTTTTGGCAGGTTGCGCACCAGAGCAATGCACTTGACCTCGATCAGCCCCGGCACCAGCCATTCGAGGCGCTCCGGCGGCAGCATCGGCAGCAGCGGTGCCGGCACGCGCAGGGTCACGCCGTCGCGCGGGTGATTGGGTTCAAAGTGGTAACTGAGCGCCAGTTCCAGATCGCCGATGTGCAGCGTGTCCGGGTAGTCCCGCGCGGTGACTTCACTGGCCTCGCGGGCCAGCACGTCTTCCTCGCGCATGATCAGCAGTTGCGGGTTCTTCTGGCTGTTGACCCGGTACCAGCTGTCGAAGGTCGCGGTCTGGTGAATCTCCGCCGGCAAGCGCGCATCGTAGAACGCGTAGAGGGTTTCTTCGTCGGCGAGAATGTCGCGGCGACGGGCCTTGGCTTCCAGTTCGTCGAGTTGTTCGAGCAACTGTTGGTTGGCCGTCAGGCACTTGGCTTTCGACTGAATCTCGCCACGCACCAGGCCTTCGCGGATGAACAGCTCGCGGGAGACCACCGGATCCACCGGACCGTAATGCACCGGGCGGCGGCCGACCACGATCAGCCCGAACAGAGTGATCTGCTCGTAGGCCACGACCTGGCCACGCTTCTTCTCCCAGTGCGGTTCGAAGTGGTTCTTCTTGATCAGGTGCCCGGCCAGCGGCTCGATCCAGTCGGCATCGATCTTGGCGACCATGCGCGCATAGAGCTTGGTGGTTTCCACCAGCTCGGCGGTCATCAGCCATTGCGGACGCTTCTTGCCGATCCCCGACGACGGGTGAATCCAGAAACGTCGCTGACGGGCGCCGAGGTAATCGCCATCCTCGGTTTTCTGGCCGATCTGGCTGAGCAGGCCGACCAGCACCGCTTTGTGCAATTTCGGGTAATCCGCCGGTTCTTTGTTCAGGCTCAACTGCATGTCGCGGCAGATCAGGCTCAACTGGCGGTGGGAATCGCGCCATTCACGCAGGCGCAGATAATTCAGGAAGTTCTTGCGACACCAGTTGCGCAACGGGCTGGCGGTCAGCGCCTGGCGCTGCTCTTCAAAGCCACGCCACAGATTGACCAGCCCGGCAAAGTCCGAATCGCTGTCCTTCCATTGCGCGTGGGCCTGATCCGCCGCTTGCTGACGCTCCGGCGGACGCTCGCGCGGGTCCTGAATCGACATCGCACTGGCGACGATCAGCACTTCCTGCAAGCTGCCGAGTTTCGCCGCTTCAAGCAGCATGCGGCCCATCCGCGGGTCGACCGGCAGGCGCGCCAACTGCCGGCCCAGCGGGGTCAACTGGCTGTTGCGATCCACCGCCGAGAGTTCTTGCAGCAGGTTGAAACCGTCGCTGATCGCCTTGCCATCCGGCGGCTCGATGAACGGGAACGCAGTGATCTCGCCGAGGCGCAGGTGCAGCATCTGCAAAATAACGGCGGCAAGGTTGGTGCGCAGAATCTCCGGATCGGTGAATTCCGGGCGACCGAGGAAATCCTCCTCGCTGTACAAGCGCACACAAATGCCCGGCTCGACCCGGCCGCAACGACCTTTACGCTGATTGGCGCTGGCCTGGGAAATCGCCTCGATCGGCAGACGCTGGACCTTGGCGCGGTAGCTGTAACGGCTGATGCGCGCGGTGCCGCTGTCGATCACGTAACGGATGCCCGGCACGGTCAACGAGGTCTCGGCGACGTTGGTCGCCAGCACCACACGCCGGCCCGGGTGCGACTGGAAAATCCGCTGCTGTTCGGCCGGCGACAGGCGCGCGTACAGCGGCAGGATTTCGGTGTGTTTGAGTTGCGCCTTGCGCAACATGTCGGCGGCGTCGCGAATCTCGCGCTCGCCGGGCAGGAACACCAGCACATCGCCAGGGCTGCGGCGTTCGCTGCGCTCGTAGGCGGCGATTTCGTCGAGGGTGGCGAGGATCGCCTGATCCACGGTCAAGTCGTCCTCGACGCGGTTACCCTCTTCGTCCTGCTCAAGCGTCAGCGGGCGATACCAGGTGTCCACCGGGAAGGTCCGGCCGGACACTTCGACAATCGGCGCATCGTCGAAATGTTTGGAGAAGCGTTCCAGATCGATGGTCGCCGAGGTGATGATGACTTTCAGGTCCGGACGACGCGGCAGCAGGGTTTTCAAATAACCGAGCAGGAAGTCGATGTTGAGGCTGCGTTCGTGGGCTTCGTCGACGATGATCGTGTCGTAGCGTTCGAGGTAGCGGTCGTTCTGGGTTTCCGCCAGCAGGATGCCGTCGGTCATCAGTTTGATCAGGGTGTTGGCATCGCTCTGATCTTCGAAGCGCACCTGATAGCCGACCAGCGAACCGAGCGGCGTACCGAGTTCTTCGGCAACCCGGCTGGCGACGCTGCGCGCAGCGATTCGGCGCGGCTGCGTGTGGCCAATCAGACCGTGCTGGCCGCGACCGATTTCCAGACAGATTTTCGGCAACTGGGTGGTTTTACCCGAACCGGTTTCGCCAGCGATGATCAGCACCTGATGCTTCTCGAGCGCAGCCTTGATTTCATCGCGCTTGGCGGCGATCGGCAGGCTGTCGTCGTAACGAATCACCGGCAGGCTGGCCTTGCGCGCCAGCACCTGATCACAGGATGCCTGCATGCGCGCTACCCACTGGGCCAGCTTGGCCTCGTCGGGTTTCTTGCGCAGCTCAAGCAACTGCCGCCGCAGCCGGTGACGGTCGGCAAGCATGGCGTGATCGAGGTTTTTCAGCAGTTTGTCGATGGAGGGCGATTCGTCGGTCATCGGGTACGCAATTCGGTCGTCTGTTTATGCAGGGGGCCGATTGTCGCAGATTTACGTCACCGAACACGACTGCGAGGTGCTTTTGTGGCGAGGGGGCTTGCCCCCGTTCGGCTGCGAAGCAGTCGTAATCCAGTCATCGCGGTTTATATGAAACAGCTCGGGTGGATGGTTTTGGGGTCGCTTTGCGACCCAACGGGGGCAAGCCCCCTCGCCACAGTTGTTCACTCTGGGGTTATTCGTTATCGAGGCCCTTGCGCCGATACGGGAACACGTCGATGACCTTCCCCGCCCGAATCGCCTCCTGCAAACCCTTCCAGTAATCGGCGTTGTACAGCTCGCCATGCAGTTGATCGAACAGCTTGCGCTGCCCGGCATCGGCGAACAGGAACGGTGGAAACTCTTCCGGGAACACATCCAGCGGCCCGATCGAATACCACGGCTCGGAAGCCATTTCGTCCTCGGGGGTACGCGGCGCGGGGATGTGGCGGAAGTTGGCTTCGGTCAGGAAACAGATTTCGTCATAGTCGTAGAACACCACCCGCCCGTGTCGGGTGACACCGAAATTCTTCAGCAACATGTCGCCGGGAAAGATGTTGGCCGCCGCCAGCTGCTTGATCGCCAGCCCATAATCCTCCAGCGCCTCGCGCACCTGCGCGTCATTGGCGTTTTCCAGGTAGAGGTTGAGCGGGGTCATCCGGCGCTCGGTCCAGCAGTGGCGGATCAGCACCGTGTCACCTTCGACCGAGACCGTGGACGGCGCCACTTCCAGCAGTTCTTCAAGGCACGCCGGATCGAACTTGCTCAGCGGAAAACGGAAATCGGCGAACTCCTGGGTATCGGCCATGCGCCCGACCCGGTCGACGCTTTTCACCAGCCGATACTTCTCGATCACCGTCGCCCGGTCGACGTTTTTCGACGGCGAGAAGCGGTCCTTGATGATCTTGAACACGGTATTGAAACCCGGCAGGGTGAACACGCTCATGACCATGCCACGCACGCCCGGGGCCATGATGAACTGGTCGTCGGTGTTGGCCAGGTGATTGATCAGCGCACGGTAGAACTCGGATTTGCCGTGCTTGTAGAAACCGATCGAGGTGTACAGCTCGGCGATGTGCTTGCCCGGCAGGATACGCCGCAGGAACCCGATGAATTCCGCCGGCACCGGCACATCGACCATGAAATACGAACGGGTGAAGGAGAAGATGATCGACACATCGGCTTCGTCGGTGATCAGCGCATCGATCTGAATCCCGCGACCCTCGCGGTGCAACAGTGGAATCACCAGCGGCCACTGCTCGTCGCGAGTGTAGATGCGCCCGACCAGGTACGCGCCTTTGTTGCGGTACAGCACCGAGGAAAACAGCTCGACGCTCAGTTCCGGGTCCTTGCACACCCAGTCCGGCAGGTTCTCGCGCAGTTGCGCCTCGAGGCGTTGCAGGTCGCCGGGCAGGTCGGCGTAATCCTCGCTGAAGCGGTAATCGGCAAAGATGCTGGCGAGCATCGACGACAGCTGGCCTTGCGGTTTGTAGGTTCGGGTTTGCGCAGCCCGGGCGCGGCGCAGGCTGGGCCGGGTGGTGTGGATGAACATGCAGCCGTCGCTGATCAGGTCATGGCTGAACAGCCCGCAGAAGATCGAGTTGTACCAGGTCTCGGACAGTTCATCGTCAAAGCGCAGGTCGATCACGCTGATGTAGGCGCTTTTCACCAACGGCCAACTGCTGACATTCATCAGCGTCTCGTCGTCGAACTGCTCGCGCAGCCGGGCGATGGTTTCGCCGACCTTTTCCTCGTAGAGATTGATCCGCGCGGCCGATGCGGTCTGCGTCTCCTGCCAGCGCGCCTGCTCGAAGCGCTCGCGCGCGCCGTCAGTGATCTGCCGAAAGTGCTCACGGTAATCGTCAAAGCCATCGAGGATCATGCGGGCGATGTCGGTGGCGGGCCATTGCTGCGGCATAGATGAGACCTCGGCGTGCAAGTGGAAATCTGTGCCAGAGCTTAGCCACGGAACCGGGCGCAGGTGAAGTGCAATTTCTGCCAAAAACCAAGCGCAGGCGTCCGGCGCTGGAGTTTTTCCTGTGCAGAGCAGTTTGCGCACTTAAATGCCCGATTAGCGGTTGCCATCGTCCGGAGGCTCGGCAACACTCTCGACCCGATCAAGGAAGGAGTGCCATCGTGAGCGCTGTCGATATTTTCCGCATGCTGTCGCTGGCAGCCATCTGGGGCGCAAGTTTCCTGTTCATGCGCATTATTGCGCCGGTGATCGGCACCATTCCGACCGCGTTCTTTCGGGTGTCGATTGCTGCCGTCGGGCTGCTGGTGATTCTCGGGTTGATGCGCATCAGCTGGGATTTCAAGGGCAAACTGAAAACCGTGATGCTGCTGGGCGTGATCAACTCGGGGATTCCGGCGACGCTGTATTCAGTCGCGGCGCAAGTGTTGCCGGCCGGTTACTCGGCGATCTTCAATGCCACCACACCGTTGATGGGCGTATTGATTGGCGGGCTGTTTTTCAGTGAAAAACTCACGGTCGCCAAACTGACGGGGGTGTTTCTCGGCTTGCTCGGTGTCGGTGTGCTGACGCGCGCTGGGCCGGTGGCCTTCGATCTGCAATTGCTGATGGGCGCCCTCGCCTGCCTGCTCGCTACCACTTGCTATGGTTTCGCCGGATTTCTCACGCGACGCTGGCTGGATCACAGCGGTGGGCTCGACAGTCGCCTCTCGGCCGTGGGCAGCATGCTCGGCGCCTCGCTGTTTCTCTTGCCACTGTTCGGCTACAGCGTGATCACCGCTCCACCGGCAAGCTGGGGCGGATGGAATGTCTGGCTGTCGCTGCTGGGCCTGGGTCTGGGCTGCACAGCGTTCGCCTACATCATCTATTTCCGCCTGCTCAGCTCCATCGGCCCGGTCAAATCGATGACCGTGACATTCTTGATCCCGGCATTCGGCGTGCTGTGGGGCGCGTTGCTGCTGGATGAGCCGTTGTCGATGGCGCATCTGTATGGCGGGGTGTTGATTGCGCTGGCGTTGTGGCTGGTGTTGAAGCCTGCGGTGGTGAAGCCTTCTGCCGCGGCCGTTCGATGATTTTGCGGCGTTAATAAGGCCGTATTCGCGAGCGAGCCCGCTTGTATGCCGGTACTTGAAGGGAGCGAGCCTGCTCGTGAAGAGGCCGGACCAGACACCGTAAATGCCTGGCCCGGCTTGCGGTTATCCCGCAGATTTACGGAACACAAACGCCAGACCAACAATGATCAACAGCATCCCCAGCACGCTCAACGCCGCCAGACGATTGCCGAAAATCAGATAGTCCATCACCGCCGTCACCGCCGGCACCAGATAGAACAGGCTGGTGACATTCACCAGATTGCCCCGGGCGATCAGGCGGTACAGCAACAGCGTCGCCAGCACCGACACCACCAGCCCCATCCACAACACCGGCACGATGAAACCTGCGCTGTGTTCAAAGTGGAACGGTTGAAACGGCACGAAGATCCCGCACAACAACAGCCCGGCCAGGTATTGCACCGGCAGCGTGCCGAGGGGATTTTCGGTGATGCGTTTCTGCATGATCGACCCGAGGGTCATGCTCGCCAACGCGAGCAGGCCAAACAACATGCCTGCCCAGGACATCCCCGCCAGACCGATCCCCTGATAAACCACCATGACCAGACCGGCCAGGCCCAGGGTCAGACCGAACATCCGGCTCACCGAGCGCTGACGCTCCATCAAGACCACGGTGAGGATCGGCTGCACGCCCATGATGGTCGCCATCACGCCGGGGGTGATTCGGGTGTTGAGCGCCAGCAGATAGAAAATCTGATAAGCCCCCAACAGCACCACGCCGGTGGCGATCGCATACAGCATCGGCCTGCCGCCCTTGGGCAGCTTCAATTTGAGCAATGGCGCCAACAGCAACAGCCCGCAGAGGGCGATCACAAAGCGAATCAGCAGAAAGGCAAAGGGCGAAGCGTGGGCCAGGCCCCATTTGGAGAAAATCGCCCCGCTGCTCCACAACAGAACGAACAGGCTCGTGGACGTCGCCGCGAGCGCGGTTTTTTTCGAAAGGACAAACATGAATACCACCTGTAGTCAGGCACATAGCCAACTCAGCCGAGGCTGAAATTCAGTAGGTTTTTCTGGCGGGCGCAGGGGTCAGCAGAAAATGCCGATCAGCCCGAAACGCCAACGCCCGGCGGTGATACGACTGCGCACACTGGCGTGCTACTGACAGGTGGAGGGTAATGACTGATCTGCCCAGGCTGCTGATTCCCGCACGGCACGACGCCAGCGTTGACCGCTGAATCGACTACCGCGTTGATGAGGGATGCAGGCATTGGGGCTGATCTTTTTTGAGGGACTTGGAAGTGAATCGCCTGATTCACGAGCGCCGACTATAACCAGCGCGGGACATGGATTGCAATGATTTGGACAAAGAGCCAGCAGGGACAGGTCGATGGCTGGCGCATAGGCTGACGAGCAACGGATAGGCCCATTGATGGGGAGACAGGGAATGCTCGAGATCACATGCCAAGGGAACGGACGAATTTGCGGTATCAGTTGTATCGGTCAGAGGCGAGGAAGCGGGCGGCTATCGTCACCCACCAACTTCAGCTTCAACTGGAACGCTATGGTCCTGCTGCCATCGATTTATCGAAAGTTCGTTTCGAACCTATCGACCAGCAAGCACTGCAAGCATCTACTCTCTGGAGAGACCAGCACTTTTGCTGGAACGAGGTCATTGAGTGGAAGGGTCGGGAGCCCTCATCTCTGGACATCGCTATCTGGTTTGAAGAAGAACTTTGCGGGCTGTGTTTCGCAAATCCAAATGCCAGCAAAAACAGAATACGAGTTGTGCGTTTGGAGGGACGTCCCTACGAACCCCATCCGTTAAAAAAACGTATCGGGGCACTGGCGATGATTGTGATTGAACAATACGCCCAGCTCATTGGCAGCAAGGTTCTCGAGATTCAAGAACCTTTAAGGGGCGCAATTTCCCACTATCAAGAGCTTGGTTTCGGCTTCGACGCTGGGGGCCGCCTTGTCAAAACCTTGGAGAACCTAGTATCGTGAAAACTGTTCAATTAACGATCAACACTGGTGGAAAAATGAGCAAATCAACAAAGAAGCCTTCCTCCAGAAAAGACATACTTTCTCGCGGGAGAAAATCCGGCGAGGTAACGCTCACCGCGAGTCAGAGGCGTCTGCTGCAGTTACTTATAACGGGCACTGAAACCGAAGAGCCAAACGTACTCGCCGCTGGCCGACTGTAGACTTATCTACAGACAAAAAAAACCGCTCACAAGGAGCGGTTTTTTCATTACAACATCCAGCCTCAACCAAACAGCCAATACCCCAGCAATGTCAGCACCACCACCGCCAAAACCGGGCGCATGATGCGGTAGGCCTTGGGATTGCGACGCTTCCACTGTTTGACCACGCCACTGAATTTGTCGCTGAAGTGCTTGCTCCAGGCATAGGCCTGGTTGATCCCGCCGACACGTTCGTCGTCAAGGTTCTGCGGCGCGGTGGCACGGCCCAGCCAGGCACTGATGGCGCGGTTGATGCGGGTCATCAGGCGGTTGCTCAGCGGACGTTCGACGTCGCAGAACAGGATGACGCGGGTCTGTTCGGTTTCGTTCTTGACCCAGTGCACGTAGGTCTCGTCGAACATCACGTCTTCACCGTCGCGCCAGGCGTAGACCTGACCGTCCACGAAGATCCGGCAATCGTCGGAGTTCGGCGTCGACAGACCCAGGTGATAACGCAGGGAGCCGGCAAACGGATCGCGGTGCGGATTCAGATGGCTGCCACCCGGCAACAGCGCAAACATTGCGCCTTTGACGTTGGGAATCGCACTGACCAGCGCCACGGTTTTCGGGCACAGGGTTTCGGCCGACGGCAGCGGTTTGTCGTACCACTTGAGGTAGAAACGCTTCCAGCCCTTCTTGAAGAACGAGCCGAAACCGGCGTCATTGTTCTTCTCGGCGGCGCGGATGTAGCCCTCGTCGAACAGGTGCATGGCCTCGTCGCGAATGGTTTCCCAGTTGTCGCGCAGCACATCCAGCTCCGGAAACTTGCTGCGATCCAGATACGGCTTGGATGGCACGCCGGAGAACAGGTACATCAGAGCATTGTAAGGAGCGAACAGCGCCGAGTGGTTGACGAACTGACGCAGGACCGGCAAACGCGCCTTGCCGCGCAAATGCACATAGAGGATGCTGCCCACAAACAGCAGCAACACCAACACCTTGGCGGCTAACGAAAAGGTCATCAACGACTCCTTGAATAAAGACAACGCTGCGCAATGCCCTTTACCCGGCATGGCAGCCGGCCATGATAAACACTACCGGCCTCGGGAAAAACCCGCACAACCCAAGATTCAGTGTTAAGAATTGCGCAACAAAGCATTTATTAGCATAACGATCCTGAACCCCGGCTGATCTGAATCAATTCGCTTACTGCTGATTCTCCTGTTCGGTAAACAGATCGCTGAACAACATGCTCGACAGATAGCGCTCGCCGGAGTCCGGCAGGATCACCACGATGGTCTTGCCCTGCATCTCCGGGGTCTCTGCCAGTCGCACCGCAACCGCCATGGCCGCGCCGCAAGAGATACCGCACAAGATCCCTTCTTCCTGCATCAATCGCAGCGCCATGGCCTTGGATTCGTCGTCGGTGACCTGTTCCACCCGGTCGACGATCGACAAGTCGAGGTTCTTCGGCACGAAACCGGCACCAATTCCCTGAATCTTGTGGGGGCTCGGCTTGATCTCTTCGCCCGCCAGCGCCTGGCTGATCACCGGCGAGGACACCGGTTCCACCGCCACCGACAGGATCGGTTTGCCCTGGGTATTCTTGATATACCGCGAAACGCCGGTGATGGTTCCGCCGGTGCCGACGCCAGCCACCAGTACATCCACGGCACCATCGGTGTCGTTCCAGATTTCCGGACCGGTGGTTTTCTCGTGAATCGCCGGGTTCGCCGGATTGTCGAACTGCGACGGCATGAAGTACTTGTCGGCATCGCTGGCAACAATCTCAGCGGCCTTCTCGATCGCGCCTTTCATGCCCTTGGCCGGTTCGGTCAGGACCAACTCTGCACCCAACGCCTTGAGCACCTTGCGGCGCTCGATACTCATCGAGGCCGGCATGGTCAGCATCAACTTGTAACCGCGTGCCGCCGCGACAAAAGCCAGGCCAATGCCGGTATTGCCGGAGGTCGGCTCGACGATGGTCATGCCCGGTTTGAGTTTGCCGCTGCTTTCGGCATCCCAGATCATGTTCGCGCCGATCCGGCACTTGACCGAATAACCGGGGTTACGCCCCTCGATCTTGGCCAGAATGGTCACGCCACGCGGCGCGATGCGGTTGATCTGCACCAGTGGCGTATTGCCGATGGAATGGGCGTTGTCAGCGAAAATGCGGCTCATGGCTGGGTCCTTATGCAGCGTTGAATTCAGCCTTTCAAGGTATGCCTGTTGCCTGGCGCAGTCCAGTCAGGTCGAACGTCTGCGTTACACAACAGTCAATCGCTTACATCGTCAAGGAATTGCCGTCATGAAGCGTCGCTACAGTTGGCCACTCGGGATTTTCGCCGTCGTCGTTGTGTTGCTGATCGCGCTGCACATTGCCCTGCCCTACATGGTGCGCGACTACCTGAACAACAAACTGGCGGACATGGGCGATTACCGGGGCCAGATCACCGACGTCGATCTGGCCCTGTGGCGCGGCGCTTACAAAATCAACGGACTGAAAATCGTAAAGGTCGATGGCAAGGTACCGGTGCCGTTCGTCAACGCACCGCTGATCGATCTGTCGGTCAGTTGGCACTCGCTGTGGTACGACCATGCGGTGGTGGCGCAGGTGCAGTTCCTCAATCCCGAGGTCAACTTCGTCGATGGCGGGGCCAACAAGCAGAACTCCCAGACCGGTAAAGGCACCGACTGGCGCGCGCAGCTCAGTAAACTGCTGCCGATCACCCTCGACGAGGTACAGATTCACGACGGCAAGATCAGCTTCCGCAACTTCAGCTCCCATCCACCGGTGAATATGAATGCCACCCAGGTCGAGGCCAGCATCTACAACCTGACCAACGTGGTCGACAAACAGGGCAAACGCGATGCCCGCTTCGAAGGCAAGGCCCTGCTGCTGGGGCATGCGCCCCTGGAAACCAGCGCGACCTTTGATCCGCTGAGCAATTTCGAAGATTTCCAGTTCCGCCTGCGCGCCCGTGACATCGAACTCAAGAGCATGAACGACTTCGCCTCGGCCTACGGCAAGTTCGACTTCAACGCCGGCCACGGTGATGTCGTGATCGAAGCCCAGGCGAAAAAAGCCCAGGTCAGTGGTTACATCAAGCCACTGCTGCGCGACGTCGAAGTGTTCAACTGGCAGCAGGACGTGGAAAACAAGAACAAGAGCATCTTCCGCTCGGTCTGGGAGGCACTGGTGGGCGGCACGGAAACCGTGCTGAAGAACCAGGCCAAAAACCAGTTCGCCACCCGGGTCGAGCTCAGCGGCAGCGTGCATCAGCAAAATATCAGCGCGTTCGAAGCGTTTTTGCAGATTTTGCGCAATGGCTTCATCCAGGCCTTCAATGCGCGGTATGAGCGACCGAAGCCGGATGCGGGCTAAGACTTACGATTGACGATATATCGACCAGACTCTTCAGTTGCCAGCGTGGATCTTTGCTGCAATGAATCCCAACCAAGACAAGCCAAGGCCAATGACCTTGGCACCGCCTCCCGCCCGCTACTGTAGCGGCTGATGCTGCGGGCACTGATACCCAGCGCCTCGGCTGCCTGATTCAGAGAGAGTCCGGTACGTCAATAAAAGTCAGTTTCAATCGAAAATCTGACAGTGCCTGCACAGCCGACAGACGAGGCCTTTTCATGGGCAACATCGTTTCCAGTCCTCCAGCAGTTGCACCTGATGAGCCGCAACCGAGGCCTGCGCTTCCTTGATAATCAGCGGCCGAGCCTTGCCCATCATGACCTCGATGGTTTCCAGGCTCAGCATCACGTCCACACCACCACCGGTCGGGTGAACATGGGGCGGAGGATGATCCTTCTCACGCAACTGAATGCGGTATTTGTCGCGAAATCGGTATTTAGTCGTCATGCCCGAAAGGCTATCGCCAAATCGGCGATACCTGAATGCTGGCCCTGGGCCGAAACCGAGTCAACATGTGACGCCCCATTCAGAGACTGAATAAGCCGTCTGCGTTCACAGTCGACCGGGCTGCGCGTTATAGTCGGGGCATCCGTTTTTTCGCCCCCGCCCTGCCCGTGCAGGTCGGCGTTACCGTTCGAGGATTAGCAGATGAAGTTCGAAGGCACCCAGGCCTACGTCGCCACCGATGACCTGAAGCTGGCGGTCAACGCCGCCATCACCCTGGAGCGGCCGCTGCTGGTCAAGGGCGAACCGGGCACCGGCAAGACCATGCTCGCCGAGCAACTGGCCGAATCGTTCGGCGCCAAGTTGATCACCTGGCACATCAAGTCCACCACCAAGGCCCATCAGGGCCTGTACGAGTACGACGCGGTCAGCCGTCTGCGCGACTCGCAGCTGGGCAACGAAAAAGTCCACGATGTGCGCAACTACCTGAAGAAGGGCAAGCTCTGGGAGGCGTTCGAGTCAGAAGAGCGCGTCATTCTGCTGATCGACGAGATCGACAAGGCCGACATCGAATTCCCGAATGACCTGCTGCAAGAACTCGACAAGATGGAGTTCTACGTTTACGAGATCGACGAGACCATCAAGGCCAAGAAGCGCCCGATCATCATCATTACCTCGAACAACGAGAAAGAGCTGCCGGACGCCTTCCTGCGCCGTTGCTTCTTCCACTACATCGCCTTCCCGGACCGCACCACCCTGCAGAAAATCGTCGACGTGCACTACCCGGACATCAAGAAGGATCTGGTCAGCGAGGCGCTGGACGTGTTCTTCGATGTGCGCAAGGTGCCGGGCCTGAAGAAGAAGCCGTCGACCTCGGAACTGGTGGACTGGCTGAAGCTGCTGATGGCCGACAACATCGGCGAAGCGGTGCTGCGCGAGCGCGATCCGACCAAAGCCATTCCGCCGCTGGCCGGTGCCCTGGTGAAGAACGAGCAGGACGTTCAGTTGCTTGAGCGTCTGGCGTTCATGAGCCGTCGCGGCTCTCGCTAAGAGGCTGATGCCATGCTGCTCAACCTGTTCAATGAAATGCGTGCAGCCAAGGTGCCGGTGTCGGTGCGCGAGCTGCTCGACCTGATCAACGCGCTGAAACAGCGCGTGACCTTCGCCGACATGGACGAGTTCTACTACTTGTCGCGGGCAATTCTGGTGAAGGACGAACGGCATTTCGACAAGTTCGACCGTGCATTCAGCGCCTACTTCAATGGCCTGGAAAAACTCGACGATCACCTGCAGGCGCTGATTCCCGAAGACTGGTTGCGCAAGGAATTCGAGCGCTCGCTGACTGACGAGGAACGCGCGCAGATCCAGTCGCTCGGTGGCCTCGACAAGCTGATCGAGGAGTTCAAGAAGCGTCTGGAAGAACAGAAGGAACGCCACGCCGGCGGTAACAAATGGATCGGCACCGGCGGCACCAGCCCGTTCGGCTCCGGCGGGTTCAACCCGGAAGGCATCCGGGTTGGCGATGCCGGCAAGCGTCAGGGCAAAGCGGTGAAAGTCTGGGATCAACGCGAGTACAAGAACCTCGACGACTCGGTGGAGCTGGGCACGCGCAACATCAAGGTCGCCCTGCGCCGCTTGCGCAAATTCGCTCGTCAGGGTGCAGCGGAAGAGCTGGACATCGACGGCACCATCGACCACACCGCCAAGGACGCCGGCCTGCTGAACATCCAGATGCGCCCAGAGCGGCGTAACACGGTCAAGCTGTTGCTGCTGTTCGACATCGGCGGTTCGATGGATGCGCACGTGAAGATCTGCGAGGAGCTGTTCTCGGCCTGCAAGACCGAGTTCAAGCATCTGGAGTATTTCTACTTCCACAACTTCATTTATGAATCGGTGTGGAAGAACAACATGCGCCGCACCTCCGAGCGCACCTCAACCCAGGACCTGCTGCACAAGTACGGCGCCGACTACAAAGTGATCTTCATCGGCGACGCCGCCATGGCACCCTACGAAATCACCCAGGCTGGCGGCAGCGTCGAGCACTGGAACGAAGAGCCGGGTTACGTGTGGATGCAGCGTTTCATGGAGAAGTACAAGAAGCTCATCTGGATCAATCCGTATCCGAAGGACACGTGGGGCTACACCTCATCGACCAATATCGTGCGCGATTTGATCGAGGATCAGATGTATCCGCTGACCCTTCGTGGATTGGAAGAAGGGATGCGGTTTCTGTCCAAATAAAAGCAAAAGATCGCAGCGTGCCGCAGCGCCTACAGGGAAACGCGAAACTTTCTGCAGGAGCTGCCGCAGGCTGTGATCTTTTGATCTTCAACCAAAACGCTGCAAATATTCGACATGCTCACGGTGTGCCACTTCCTGCACCACCGGCCGCAACCGCACCTGCGCCCCCGGCAGACACTGCGCCAGCCGCGCCAGTGCCACCGGCGTCAACGCCCCCAACCGCGGATAGCCGCCAATGGTCTGCCGATCATTGAGCAGCACAATCGGCTGCCCGTCCGGCGGAACCTGCACCGCACCCAACGGAATCCCCTCGGAAATCATCGGCCGGCCCTGATACTGCAGCGCCTTGCCCAATAACCGAATGCCCATGCGGTCAGCGCGACTGTCGAGTGTCCATGGACTGTTGAACACATCAAACAGACTCTGCCCGCTGAACTGGCCGATCTGTGCGCCGAGCACCAGATCCAGCGGCGTATTCAGCCGGAAATCAGGTCGATGCTCCAGCGGCACTTCACGCATCTGCAGGACTTCACCGTGGTAACTCAGCGTCGCCCCTTTGGCCAACGGCAACCCCATACCATCTAGCCCACCGAGCTCTTCGCGCACCACCGTGGCGCTGCTGCCGAGCACCTTCGGCGCGTCAAAACCACCGGGGGCCGCCAGATAGGCCCGGGCCCCGAGCAACGGTTGGGTGAACTGCAATTTCTGCCCCTTGCCCAGTTTGAAACTGCGCCACGGCGCCAGCGCCTGCCCATCGATCTGCGCACCGAGATCCGCGCCGGCCAGCGCCAGCAAGCAATCGTCTTCAGCGATTACGGCAAACCCGCCAAGCGTGACCTCAATCACCGGTACATCCAGCGCATTGCCGAGCAACCAGTTGGCCCAGCTCATCGAACACCCATCCGCCGCGCCGCCCTGGGTCACACCCAAATGGCGAACGCCGAAGCGTCCGGCATCCTGCAATAAACATAGCGGTGTACTTGCTTCGATCATCAGTCGGCTCATGCCTGCGCCTCCAGTGGCGTGTCATCGCCACCCAGATTGATGAACTCGGCATGACTGACCGCTTCGAATCGAACTGTGTCGCCCGGTTGCATCAGGCTGTAGCCGTCGCGATGGCGGTCGAACAGTTTCGCCGGGGTGCGGCCGATCAGGTTCCAGCCGCCGGGGGATACCACCGGGTAAGCGGCGGTCTGTCGTTCGGCGATGCCGACGCTGCCGGCGGCGACTTTCTTGCGCGGGGTGTCCAGACGCGGCGCTGCCAGCACCTCTTCCACCAGTCCCATGAAGGCGAACCCCGGGGCAAAGCCGAGAGCGAACACCTGGTATTCGCGAGCGCTGTGGCGGCGGATCACCTCCTCCACAGACAAGCCGCTGCGCTGTGCCAACAAATTCAATTCGGGGCCGACACTGAGGTCGTACCAAACCGGCAACACATGACACTGACCACCGGTGCGCGCATTTGGCGACAGGTCAATTAACGCTTCGGCGATCAATTCACGGGCCTGGTTCGGGCTCAGCGTGGTCAGGTCGTAATGCACCATCAGCGTGGTGTAGGACGGCACCAGATCAATCAATTGCGCGCCAAACACTGAGCGCAGGCGCTCACTGGCGGCGAGCATCCACGGCATGTTGGCTTCGGCGATTTCATCGAACAGGCGCAGCATCAGGCAGTCCAGGGCCACCACTTCAATGCGTGGGTTCATGGCGCACTCTGCTGATTCAGGGCCTCGCGAATGCGTTGCACAGCGGCCACCGAACTGGCGTTGTCGCCGTGTACGCAGAGGGTGTTGGCCTGCAGATGCAGCGCGCTGCCGTCGCTGGCGACGAGGTCGCCGCCACGGGCGATGGTCAGGGCCTGTTCGATGATGGTTTGCGCATCGTGATGCACCGCGCCCGGCAGTTGCCGCGACAGCAGTTTACCGGCGCTGTCGTAGGCGCGGTCGGCGAAGGCTTCGAACCACAGGGTCACACCGTATTCGTCACCGAGCTGTTGCGCCGCCGCGTTGTCGCGGGTGGCCATCAGCATCAGCGGCAACGTGCGATCGTAGGCAGCCACGGCCTGAATTACCGCGCGCAACTGCGCCGGGTTGGCCATCATGTCGTTGTACATCGCGCCGTGGGGTTTGACGTAGCTGACCCGCCCACCCTGCGCCCGGCAAATGCCGTCGAGCGCGCCGATCTGGTAATGCAGGATGTCTTGCAGCTCTTGCGCGGAATAGGCCATGGAACGACGACCGAAGCCGACCAGATCCTGATAGGCCGGATGCGCACCGATCTGCACGCCATGGCTCAGGGCCAGGCTCACGGTTTTGCGCATGATGCTCGGGTCGCCGGCGTGGAACCCGCAGGCCACATTGGCGCAATCGATGAAGGGCATGACCTCGGCGTCCAGACCCATGGTCCAGCTGCCGAAACTCTCGCCAATGTCGCAATTCAATAACAGGCGGCTCACGGTAAACACTCCTGTAGCTTCTTGTCTTTCTATCCGTAGGACAAATGCCCGTTGGGCACTGTCCCCGCAGGTTATCAGTTACTGCGCATCCAGTTGCTTGCCACGGGTTTCCGGCAGGCTCAACGCCGCGAGAATCACCACCCCGTAAGACACCGCAGCAAACGCGCCGATGCCCACGCTCAACGGCACTGTCTGGCTGAGCAGGCCAATCAGCAATGGAAACAGCGCCGCCAGCGCCCGCCCGATGTTGTAGCAGAAGCCCTGGCCCGAACCGCGAATCCGCGTCGGAAACAGCTCGGTAAGAAACGCGCCCATGCCGCTGAAAATCCCCGAGGCGAAGAAGCCCAGCGGAAAGCCCAGCCACAGCATCACGCCGTTGCTGACCGGCATCTGCGTGTACAGCAGCACGATAGTGAACGAGCCGACCGCGAACAGGATGAAGTTCTTTTTACGTCCCAGCAGGTCGGTGAGATAAGCGCTGATCACATAGCCGACATAGGAGCCGACGATCACCATCGCCAGATAACCGCCGGTGCCAAGCACACTCAAACCACGTTCGTTCTTGAGAAAGGTCGGCAGCCACGAGGTGATCGCGTAATACCCGCCCAGTGCGCCGGTGGTCAGCAAGGAGGCGCGGAACGTGGTGAAGAGCATGCCGGGAGCGAAGATCTCGTAGAACTTCGCCGGGTTCTGCGGGGTTTGCGCAGCCTTGGCTTCGCGATAGATCTCCGGGTCTTTCACCAGCCGACGGACGAAAATCACGAAGATCGCCGGGACGATGCCGAGGATGAACAGCGCACGCCAGGCGTCTTCCGGTGGCAACACCGAGAACAGCAGCGCATACAGAATCGCCGTCAGGCCCCAACCCAGCGCCCAGCCGGATTGCACCATGCCCACCGCTTTACCGCGGTCCTTGGCGCGAATCACTTCACCGATCAGCACCGCGCCGGCGGTCCATTCGCCGCCGAAGCCGAAGCCCATCAGGGTGCGAGCAATCAACAGCTGTTCGTAGTTCTGGGCGAAGCCGCAGAGGAAGGTGAAAAAGGCGAACCACAGCACCGTCAGTTGCAGGGTGCGCACGCGGCCGATGCGGTCGGAGAGAATCCCCGCCACCCAGCCGCCGATGGCCGAGGCGATCAGGGTGCTGGTGTGAATCAGCCCGGCCTGCCCGGTGGTGATACCCCACATGGCAATCAGGGTCGGCACCACGAAGCTGAGCATCTGCGTGTCCATGCCGTCCAGACCGTAGCCGATCTTGCAGCTCCAGAACGTGCGGCGTTCCTGTTGATTGATGTTGCGATACCATTCGAACGGCCCCGGACGCGCCGTTGCCGTGGATGCTTCTAGGGTGTCGGGAGCACTCATGGCTTATCTCCGCAGGTTTTTTATTGGTCTTGTTCGTAGCCCCGACGACGCCTATCGTGGGAACCGGATGCGCCGATTTTTGGGCGCGCCGCCCTGCTGCGTCCAACGAATAAAAACCCGCCTTAGGCATAAGAAAAATTTGTCACTCGAGCCGTTGCCATGAACCTGAAGTTTCTCGAGACCTTTGTCTGGGTCGCCCGGCTGAAGAGTTTTCGCCTGACCGCCGACAAGCTGTTCACCACCCAGGCCTCGATTTCCAGCCGCATCGCGGTGCTCGAAGGCGAACTGGGGGTGAAGCTGTTTCTGCGCGATTCACGCGGTGTCAGCCTGACGCCCGAAGGCTTGAAAGTGCTGGATTATGCCGAGCAGATGCTCGACACCATGCAGGCGCTGAAGCAATCGATCGAGACCCGCTCAAGCAAGGTCGGCCGGGTACGCATCGGCGTGATGGACACGGTGATTCACACCTGGCTCAGCCCGTTGGTGGCGCAGATGACCGATCTGTATCCACGCGTGGAAATCGAGCTGGTGGCCGATACGTCGCTCAACCTCTGCGATCAGTTGCAAAAAGGCTTTCTCGATCTGATCCTGCAAACCGATCTGGTGCGCCACGAGAGCGTGCGCAGCCTGGAACTGGCCAGCCATCCGCTGGGCTGGATCGTCGCCAGCCACTCGATCTACAACCGCGACTACGCCGACCTCGGCGAACTGGCGCAGGAGCGGATCATCACTTACTCGAAAAACTCCCGACCGCACCAGGATCTGCTGGCACTGATGCAGGCCAACGGTGTGCTGGCGCCGCGCTTGAACTGCGTGAACTCGGTGTCGGCGATTACCCGGCTGCTGCGCGATGGCTTTGGCATCGGCGTCCTGCCGCCGGTGCTGGTGGCCGAGGAACTGGCCCGGGGCGAGTTGACCTTGCTCGACATCGACCAGCGGCCGCCGAACCTGCAGGTGGTGGTGTCTTGGCGGGTCGGGGTGGAATGGGTCGAGGAGATTGTGACGTTGTGTCAGCAGGTGCTGGGGGAATATGCGCGCAAGGTGGGTGAGAATTACATCGTCTTGAGTAACTGAACAGCAAAAGATCGCAGCCTTCGGCAGCTCCTACAGAGATCAATGCAGGAGCAGCCGAAGGCTGCGATCTTTTGCTCTTGAGCTTTTAAAGGCCGCGCACGTCGCGGTCTTCAATCGGCCGGCTCTGGCGCAAACGCCGGCCGCCCAGCACCACCCAGTCGATCAGGCGAATCAGGCACTCGATGCCGAACGACAGCAGCAGCGCGCCGCTCATGCCCCAGATCATCGCTTCCGGGGTCAGCAGGATCTGGTAGCTGTAGCCGTTCCAGGTTTCCTTGCGAATGTCCGGGTCGGCGGCCAGCACCACTTGCAGGAAGCGGATGTACCACGGGCCCTGCATGGCCTGGAACTGTTTATCCAGCGCAATCTGCCGGTTGAGCAAGGTGCTCAGGCTGTCGGCATCGCTGCGAAACACCGGGTCTTCGCTGGCGCGGTAATGCGCGACCAGTGCCTGCAGGTCGCCCTTGAAGAACTGCTCGGCCGTACCCTGGAAACCACGCAGACCGGTCTGCGCTTCGATCAGATGGGCTTCGACGCGTTTGGCGTAATCGTTGATGAAACCCGGTACCTGAACACCGATCAACAGGCCCGCCGCAAACAACACCAGCCGTAGATAACTGAGCAACATCGAGGAAAGATCCTTTATTCGGTCGTGCCCTGGCTGACGCATTCACCGCGTCGCCACAGGCTCCATTGGCCCGGTTGGTAACGGGTCCAGGTTTCATTTTCGGTCAAAGGCTCGGTGGCGATCACCGTGACCACATCGTTGGGCGTGGTTTCCGCCTGGAAATCGACGATCACATCGACATCCTTGAGCCGCGCCGGACCGAACGGTGCGCGCCGGGTGATCTGTGCCAGTTTGGTCGAGCAATAGCAGAACAGCCAGTCGCCGTCGCTGAGCAGGCAGTTGAACACGCCTTTGCTGCGGTATTCGGCGCACGCGGCGACCAGATCCGGCAGCAGCACTTCTATATCGACCGGTTCCGGGAAGGCTGCACGCACGCGGTTGAGCAAATCGCAGAACGCCGCTTCGCTGTCGGTGTCGCCGACCGGGCGGTAGAAACTCTTGATCGGGGTGAAATCGGCGAGCTGGCCGTTGTGCGCGAAGCACCAGTTGCGACCCCACAGTTCACGAACGAACGGGTGGGTGTTGGACAGGCAGACCTTGCCGACGTTGGCCTGGCGGATATGGCCGATGACCACTTCGCTCTTGATCGGATAACGCTGCACCAGATTGGCGACTTCCGACTCGCTGCTGGCGGCCGGGTCCTGAAACAGGCGCAAGCCGCGACCTTCATAGAAGGCGATGCCCCAGCCGTCGCGGTGCGGGCCGGTACGCCCGCCGCGCTGCATCAGGCCGGTGAAGCTGAACACGATATCGGTCGGCACGTTGGCACTCATGCCCAGTAATTCACACATGTGCGGACTCTCGGGATTACAGACGCGGCTCGACCCGCATGCGCTGCGGATTATTCGGCACTGGCGGGCGTCCATAGCGGTCATCGCCGGCAGCGCCGAACGGCTGATCGTCGTCGCGATCATCGGCACGGGCCGCAGCCTTGGCGGCTTCGGCCTGCTCGCGACGGGCGCGGGAAGCGCGTTCGATCGGGAAGCGGATCAACACGAAGATCAGGTAGATGCCGAAGGCGATCATGCCGTACATGAACAGGTCGGAAATCGCCCGCCAGGCGTTGTTGCCGACCTTGAAGGCCAGATCCAGCGCGGTGATGGCGATGGACGGTGCAACCTTGGCTTTCACCGGGTCAATGATGGTCGGGCTGAACAGCAACACTGCCATCAGCACTCGCAGCGGCTCGCGCAGCCAGCGCCACATCCAGCGGGTCAGGCGCATCCATACCAACAGGCAGCCCACAGCGGCAAAGGCGTAGAGGCCCCAGGCGATCAGATAGTCGTTCTCGGTCATGGTGTCCATGGCAAGGCAGGCAAAGAGGCGCTTATAGTAACGACTTTTCGCCCGCCAGGCTTGTCCCAATAGACACACGACCTGTAGGAGTGAGCCTGCTCGCGAATACGGACTGTCAGTTGAAACATTGTTGTCTGACCCACCGCTTTCGCGAGCAGGCTCGCTCCTACAGGGGAACGCAGCGGTTTCAAGATCTGCGAAAAACCCATTTCCGAACATTGTCCGAGAGCCTTCCATGCCCCAAACCGCCCACGTCATCAGTGCCCCGATCGCCCGCAAGGCTGCCGGTGCCGACCCGTATGCCTGGCTGCAGGAACGCGACACCGACGCGGTGCTCGACTACCTCAAGGCCGAAAACGCTTATCAGGAAGCACAGACCGCCGATCAGGCCGGCCTGCGCGAAAGCCTGTTCGAGGAGATCAAGGGCCGGATCCTCGAAACCGACCTGTCCCTGCCCTCGCCGTGGGGTCCGTATCTCTATTACACACGCACCACCGCTGGCGACGAATACGCCCGGCATTACCGCTGCCCGCGTCCGGCTGACGACAGCCTGACCCTCGACGAGAGCCGCGAGCAACTGCTGCTCGACCCGAACGTGCTGGCCAATGGCGGCTTTTTCTCCCTCGGCGCGTTCAGCATCAGCCCCGATCACCAGCGCCTGGCGTACAGCGTCGACGCTTCGGGCGACGAGATCTACACGCTGTTCGTCAAGGAACTGGCCAACGACAAGGTCAGCGAACTGGAGTTCGAAGACTGCGACGGCAGCATGACCTGGGCCAACGACAGCCTGACCCTGTTTTTCGGCGTGCTCGACGACACTCATCGTCCGCATAAACTGTTTCGTTATCGCCTCGACGGCACCGCTGCTGAAGAGGTATTCCACGAGGCGGACGGGCGTTTCTTCCTGCATTGCTACCGCTCCAGTTCCGAGCAGCAATTGCTGTTGACCCTGGGCAGCAAGACCACCACTGAAGTCTGGGCGCTGGATGCCCACCAGCCGCACCTGCCCTTCACCTGCCTGGCGCCACGGGTCGAGGATCACGAATACGACGTCGACCACGGCATGCTCAATGGCGCGTGGACGTGGTTCATTCGCACCAACCGCGACGGCATCAACTTCGCCCTGTATCAGGCGCCGGACACCGGGGTCGCGCCGAGCGAAGCCGACTGGCAGAACCTGATCCCGCACAGCGACACAGTGATGCTCGACGGCGTGACCCTCAACGCCGAGGCCATGACCCTGAGCCTGCGCGAAGGCGGTTTGCCGATCATCGAAGTTCACCCGCAAGGCCTGACGCCGTATCGCGTGCAACTGCCGGACGCGGCCTACAGCCTCTATGTGCAAAACAGCCTGGAGTTCGAGAGCGACCGCATCCGCCTGCGCTACGAAGCGTTGAACCGTCCGGCACAGGTGCGGCAGTTGATGCTGGCCACCGGCGAGCAAACCGTTCTGAAAGAAACCCCGGTGCTCGGCCCGTTCGACGCCGACGCCTACGTCAGCCAGCGCCTGTGGGCCACCGCGCCGGACGGCACGCAGGTGCCGATCAGCCTGGTGATGAAGCGCGAAATGGTCGGCAAAGCGGTGCCGTTATACCTCTATGGTTACGGCGCATACGGCTCCAGCCTCGACCCATGGTTTTCCCACGCACGCCTGAGTCTGCTGGATCGCGGCATGGCCTTCGCCATCGCCCACGTGCGTGGCGGCGGCGAGCTGGGCGAAGCCTGGTATCGCGCCGGCAAGCAGGAACACAAGCCCAACACCTTCAGCGACTTCATTGCCTGCGCCGAATTCCTGATCCTCAATGGCATCACCACCGCCGAGAACCTGGCGATCAGCGGCGGCAGCGCCGGTGGCCTGCTGATCGGCGCGGTGCTCAATCAGCGTCCGGACCTGTTCGGCGTGGCGATTGCCGAAGTGCCGTTCGTCGACGTGCTCAACACCATGCTCGACCCGGAGCTGCCGCTGACCGTCACCGAATACGACGAATGGGGCAACCCGCAAGAGCCGGACGTCTATGAGCGGATCAAGGCCTACGCGCCGTACGAAAACGTCACCGCGCAGGATTATCCGGCAACACTGGTGATCGCCGGCTACAACGACAGCCGCGTGCAGTACTGGGAAGCGGCCAAGTGGGTGGCAAAACTGCGCGCGACCAAAACCGACGACAATCTGCTGCTGCTCAAGACCGAACTCGGCGCCGGGCATGGCGGCATGAGCGGGCGTTATCAGGGATTACGTGACGTAGCGCTCGAATATGCATTTGTGTTCAAGGTTTTGGGCATCGTCTGAGGAACTCCGTCGGTCACTTGGGTCTTAATTCCAGACCCAAGGGGCCGATATCACCGAGATCCCCTGTAGGAGCTGCCGAAGGCTCGGGCCGCGATCGGACGATCTTTTGATCTTGCTTTTCAAAAAATCAAAATCAAAAGATCGTCCGATCGCGGCCCGAGCCTTCGGCAGCTCCTACAAGGAACCGTGTTAAGCCTGAAACAGTGAAAACAAAAAGACCGCAATGACATGTCAGAACCCACTCTACTGAACAACGAAATTCGCGACTGGCTGATGGACTGTGGCCTGTTCGATCAATTGCAGCTGGCGGACTTTGCCGCGGCCTCGGGCTATTTCAGCATCAGCACCGTGGCGCAAGGTGAAGCGATTTTCCGCGAGGGCGATGCCGGCAGCTTCATGTGCATCATCCACACCGGTCAGGTCGCCGTGCAGAAGACCGGGGCCGACGGCCAGGTCATCACCATGGCGACCCTGCGCAGCGGTCGGGCGTTCGGTGAAATGGCCGTGCTTGACGGCGAACGGCGCTCAGCCACCTGCATCGCGGCGAGCCACTGTCAGTTGCTCAATCTGGGTAAGGACTCGCTGGAAAAGATGCTCAACGACGCGCCGAAGATCGCCGCGAAAATCATCCGCGCCCTCGCCGTGTCCCTCTCCAAACGCCTGCGCATGGCCGACGGTCAACTGGCGGCGCAGCAGATCTAGCCGCCGGGGGATTTGTTCTTGGTGCCGCCCGGTTCGATGCCCGGCACCGGTTGATCCTTGCTCGGCGGGCTGGGCATTTCGATCGGCACCAGCGGCGGACTGCCACTGCCGGCGCCGGCCTTCGGTACGCTGATCGGGGTGATTTGCGGATACGGCGTCGGTGTTGCGGTACCGGGCGACCCGGGTTGTGGCGTCGGGCTGACCGGAATGGTCTGCTGCGCCTGCACTGCAGTAATCGAGAGCGCGGCCAGGGCAATGACCGTTAGAATGGTGCGCTTCATCAAGGGCTCCGTTTGGCCTCTAGTCTGCGCTCAGGCTACTCCCAACGGGCCTGCTTGCCTTCCCCCTTGTAGAGATTTCCATGAAACGTTTCGTTCTGCTCGACACCACGCCGATCCCTGATAACGGTGGCGCCCTGTGCCTGTTCGAGTATGGCGAGGATTTCGTCATCAAGATCCAGGGCGGCGACGGCGGGCAATTGATGAACACGCGCATGCACGGTTCCGAAGATGCGCTGGCCGAGATTCCTTGCCGCAAGGTCGCCGGACGGCCGAATTCGCGGGTGCTGATCGGCGGTCTGGGCATGGGCTTCACCCTCGCCTCGGCGCTCAAGCATCTGGGCAAGAGTGCTGAAGTGGTGGTCGCCGAGCTGGTGCCGGGCGTCGTCGAATGGAACCGTGGGCCGCTGGGTGAAAAGTCCGGTCGGCCGCTGCTCGATCCACGCACGGTGATCCGTCAGGACGACGTGGCCAAGGTGCTGCAAAGCGAGCCGAATGGCTTCGACGCCATCATGCTCGACGTCGACAACGGTCCCGAAGGCCTGACGCAGAAGGCCAACAGCTGGCTGTATTCCGCTGCCGGGCTCAACGCCTGCGCCAAGGCCCTGCGGCCCAAGGGGGTGCTGGCAGTGTGGTCGGCCAGCGCTGACCGGCAGTTTTCCGACAAATTGAAGAAGGCCGGTTTCAAGGCCGAAGAAGTCCAGGTGTTCGCCCACGGCAACAAAGGCACGCGCCACACGATCTGGATTGCCGAGAAGCTCAAGGGCTGAGCTAAACTGGCGTCATAACCGTCATTAGTCTTTTTTACAAAGGTGAACCCATGAGTTCGTCCACCCCGACCAACACGTCGAAGCTCGATCGCATCCTTGCCGACAACCAGCGCGACAAGGAAATGGGCTACCGCGACAAGGCCCTGAAAATGTACCCGCACGTGTGTGGTCGCTGCGCCCGTGAGTTCTCCGGCAAGCGCCTGAGCGAACTGACCGTGCACCACCGCGACCACAACCACGACAACAACCCGCAGGACGGCTCGAACTGGGAGCTGTTGTGCCTGTATTGCCACGACAACGAACACTCGCGCTACACCGACCAGCAATACTTCGACGACGGCTCGCTGAGCACGCCGAAGATTGCCAAGGCGACGCATAATCCGTTTGCGGCCCTCGCCGGGCTCATGAAAAAAGAAGATTAAAAGCAAAAGATCGCAGCCTTCGGCAGCTCCTACAGGGTGTACGCCATTCAACTGTAGGAGCTGCCGAAGGCTGCGATCTTTTGATCTTATCCCCGTATAATCGCCTCCTTTTTCCCGAAGGCACCCCGCTCGTGGCAGACAAACGTTACAGCTGCATTGGTTTGTACAACCCCAAGTCACCGGAGAACGTCGGTTCGGTGATGCGCGCCGCAGGCTGTTACGGCGTGGCGTCGGTGTTCTATACCGGCAAGCGTTATGAACGCGCCGCCGATTTCGTCACCGACACCAAGCGCGTGCACTACGACATCCCGCTCATCGGCATCGACGACCTGAAAAAGATCCTCCCGCTCAACTGCGTCCCGGTTGCTGTGGAACTGGTCGAAGGCGCCCGCCCGCTGCCTGAATACACTCACCCGGACCGTGCGCTGTACATCTTCGGCCCGGAAGACGGCTCGCTGGATAAAGAGATCCGCGACTGGTGCGAAGACGTGGTCTACATCCCGACCACCGGCTGCATGAACCTCGCCGCCACGGTCAACGTCGTGCTCTACGACCGCATGGCCAAGGGCCTGAATACCCGCTCGGGGCCGAAATTCCGCTGAAACGTCGTACATCCGATGGAACAAGCTGGCCGCCCCGGCAGTCAGCTTATCTATCTATTGCACATTGCCTGGGAGACAGATCATGACCGAACTCAAACGTGTCCAACGTATCGAATCCACTCCGTTCCAAAGCCCTTCGCAGCAGAACGTACAGGGCTGGGAACGCATCGGCTCGCTGGCCGGTGGCGTGATCATGGTCGGCAAGGGCTTGCGCCGTGGCGGCGTCTTCGGTCTGGTTCAGGTGGCGATTGGCGGTGTGGCGATGGCCCGAGGCATCACCGGGCACAGCTCAGTGAAAAGCCTGCTGGAAAAAAGCCGTCAGGACATGAACAACGTGCGGGCGAAAATCGAGCGCGCCGGTGAAGAGCTGAGCCAGCTCAAGGCCAACGCCGAGGCGGCGACCAGCACCGCTACGGTGACTGGCAATGATTCGGTAAAGTCGCCGAAAGCCGGGGTTTGATGGTTTAAAAGCAAAAGATCGCAGCCTTCGGCAGCTCCTACAGGGAAAACGCATTCCACATGTAGGAGCTGCCGAAGGCTGCGATCTTTTGATCTTTACTGTAGTAACGCGGTATCAAGGACTTTCGAGGATTCACCGAGAACGCTCTCGGCCAATTGAACAAACTCCTTGGTACTCACGGTCCCCAAATGCATCGCCCCGCGCAACACATCATCCAGCGAGCGCTTGTTGCGCGTCTTCAGGCGAATCTCGCGATCCAGTTCCTGCAACACAATCACCGCTTTTGAAAGCTGCGCCGGGCTGATCTGCTCGCCGCGCAAGGTCGTGACTTTCTGACTGTCCCTGGTCAACTTTGCCTGCAACGCCTGATAGCGTTCATCGCTCATGCCGCCGGCGCGGCGCACCAGTTCGATCGCGTAGTACTCGGCAAACCCTTCGCTGATCCAGTCGCTGCGCTGCTCGTCGTTGATCCGCCCGAACACCTGCGCCAGCTCGCGCACCAGCGCACTGCTGCCGCTCTCGCTGACCAGCGGCAGGCGCGTGTTCAAGTAGATCGACTCGTGCGCACCGAGGCTGCCGCGCCACATCGGGTCATTGGCGCCGACGATCAACAGTTTTTTCGGATGCCGGGGATAGACCGCTTGCACCTGCGGCCAGACGAATGTCAGCAAGGTCAGCACATCCATACGACGCATGCCCTGGCCTTGCGGCGAGGCCACGGTGACTTCGGTTTCGCCCAGACGCGTGCGGCGGCTGCCGAGATGGCCAGCGAGCATCCAGCCGGTCGGGCGGTCGAACAGGCGTGAAGGGTTGTCGATGCGGAATGTGTTCTTGCCGATGCGCGGCCAGGCGGTTTCGACGCTTTTCCAGCCGTTGGGCAGTTCGAATTGCAGACGTGACACCAGCTCAACGCCATCCTGCTGATCGAGCCTGGCCGGCGGCACCAGATCATCGCCGCGCAGCAGTGCCCAGCTCGGGGTCATGCGCGTGTCGAAGCTGCCGCTCTTGCGCCCGTGGCTGACGCTGACGCGGTAGGTCAGGCTGGCTTTGTCGCCCATCGGCCGCCACAGACCCCGAGCCCGTTTGCCCGGGGTCAACTGCCACTGGCCGTCGGCCTTGAAGTCGCTGTAGTGGCTGCCATCGCCAAGGTCAAAGTCGAGGCTGCGCACCGCTTCGCCTTTGGCCAGGGTCAGACGCACCTCGGCCTGATCGCTTTGCGGCAACAGACGCACGTGGTAGTCCAGATCGACTTTCTTTGCCGCCCACACTGGCGCACTCAACGCCAGCAGCCCAACGCCCAGCGCCCGCCGCAATCCCACAGCCATACACACTCCTGGGTGAAACGTGAATCTGCGGGCGTTTAACCAGCCCGGAAAATCAGGTGATCTTCCCAGTCATCCTCCGGCACACTGCCTTCGGCGAGCATGCGTCCGGACTGGGAAATCCGTTCGTGGTGCACGGCGTCACGGTCGCCGCACACCAGGTGGTGCCACAACGGCAGATCCTTGCCTTCGCTGACCAGTCGGTAACCGCAGGTCGGCGGCAGCCATTTGAATTCTTCGGCCTGGCCCGGAGTGAGCTGGATGCAGTCCGGGACAAACTTGATGCGGTTCGGGTAGTCGCTGCACTGGCAGGTTTTCAGGTCCAGCAGTTTGCAGGCGATGCGCGTGTAATAGACGCTGTTGTCTTCTTCATCTTCGAGTTTCTGCAGGCAGCACAGACCGCAGCCGTCGCACAGCGATTCCCATTCCTCGTGATCCAGTTGATCGAGGGTTTTGCGTTTCCAGAACGGTTCGACTTTGGCGGCCATGGCTCAAGCATCAACATCAGGTGGTGAAAAGGCCGCCAGTCTAGTGCCCCAGGCCTTGCGGGCCAAGCGCTGGCGACTGTCGGTAAATCCCGCTTGTCAGCCGAATCGCCGCCCAGTAGGGTTTTGCCACGAATTCATGACTCAAACACAGCAAGGAAACTTCGATGAGTGCCAACCCTCGCGTTGCCGATTACGCCATTCACCCGCAATTCACCGATCGCTGGTCGCCCCGCGCCTTCACTGGCGAAGCGATCCCGGAAGAAACCCTGCTGAGCTTTTTCGAAGCTGCACGCTGGGCACCATCGGCCTACAACTCGCAGCCGTGGCGCTTCCTCTATGCGCGTCGCGACACGCCGAACTGGGAGCGTTTTCTCGGTTTGCTGAATGAGTTCAACCGCAGTTGGGCGCAACACGCTTCGGCGCTGGTGATCGTGATCTCGAAAACTACCTTCACCGCACCCGGCGCCAGCGAAGAGACCCCGGCGCTGTGGCACACCTTCGACACCGGTTCGGCGTGGGGCCACCTGGCGCTGCAAGCGAGCATCAGCGGCTGGCACACCCACGGCATGGCCGGTTTCGATCAGGAGCTGACCCGCAAAGAGCTGAATATCCCTGAAGGTTATGCGCTGCACGCGGCCGTCGCTGTCGGCAAGCTTGGTGACAAGGCAACGCTGGCCGAGTACCTGCAGGCCCGTGAAGAGCCAAGCCCGCGTCGTCCGCTGAGCGAGCTGGTGGCCGAAGGCAGCTTCACCCTCTAAAAGCAAAAGATCGCAGCCTTCGGCAGCTCCTACATTGATCCCTGTAGGAGCTGCCGAAGGCTGCGATCTTTTGATTACACCTCAATATCCGCGGTTGAAATCCACTTCCCCGCGCAGCGCTTCACCGGCCTGATACGCCTTCAGGTTCTCGACGAACAACTGCACCATCAACGCCGGCGATGTCGGTGCCGAGCTGTGCCCGGTCAGCAGCAGGCCCCAGGCGGTCCAGAACGGATGGCGTTGCGGCAACGGCTCCTGACGGCAGACGTCGATCACCGCGCCCGCCAGATGTCCTTCCTTCAAGGCTTCCACCAGATCGGCATCGACCACCGCCACGCCGCGGCCGACGTTGATGAACAGCCCGGTCGGCTTGAATTGCTTGAACAGCGCCGCGTCGTAGATATCGTGAGTGTGCACGGTGTTCGGCAGCAGGTTGACCACGTAATCGACCTCGCCCACCAGCCGTGGCAGATCCGCCATCGCACCGACTTCAACGAACGGTGCCTGCTCGCGTGCGCTGCTGGCGATGCCGTACAACTCGACGCCGAACGGCAGCAGGAACTGCGCCACGCTTTGGCCAATGTCACCGGTGCCGACGATCAACACCTTGCGCCCGACCAGACTCTGACCGGTGCGGTTGTCCCACTTGCGCTCGACCTGGCTGACCAGACGCGCCAGCACTTCACGCTCGTGACCGAGCATGTAGGTCAGGACGTATTCGGCCATCACCTGACCGAAGATCCCCACCGCGCGAGTCAGGCGATAATCGCGGCGCAAGCCGTCGGCGAGCAGCGGCGTGATGCCGGCCCAGGTCGATTGCAGCCATTGCGGTTGATGGCCCTGACGCAACAGCGTCGCCAGCAGATCCGGCTGGCCCAGCCACACCGGGCAATCGGCAGCCTGACGGGCCAGTTCGGCGGAGTCGCCACTGGTCAGTACTTCAAGTTCGGGGGCCGCCTGACGCAGCAGCCGGGCGTACACCGCGTGGTCGTGTTCAGCAATCAGAACGCGCATCTTCAAACCTTTCGCAAACCGTGCAGGCAACCGCCGAAGGAGTCGCACTCCTTCGTGGCGGTCGTCGCCGTAAAATCAGTTCCAGGGTGACAAGAGGCCCAGAACAGGGCCTCGCAGATCAGACCGGGTCGTTGCGTCGCAGCAACTCTTCGGGCAGGTGTTCGATGTACTCGTCCTCGGCCGGCGGCATCTGCAGGTGATAGCCCTGCTTGTCGAGGTTTTCCAGGACTACGACGATGTCCTCGCTGGCCAGCTTGCGCTCAGGCGACAGGACCAGATCGAAAGAATGTTTCGGCTTGCCGAACGCCAACATCAGCGGTTCCGGCACGCGCTCCAGAGCATCGCTCTTGAGCACATAAAGGTACATCCCGCTTCGCTTGGAGCTTTGGTAAATGGAACAAATACGTTTCAAGGCTGTTCTCCGGCGGTGGCCAGGCTGTCGAGCAGCTTCTGGCCCATGAGTTCGCGGCGCCAGCCACGCAGCGACTCAGGCAATTGATAAGGCCCCTCGGGGAAGCCGCTTTTGACCAGGGCTTCGAGGGTTTTCTTGCGCAGCATCAGTTCCGGCGCGATGCCCAGGCGTTCGGCTTCGACCTGACCGAGGGCGCGCAGTTGCTTGATCAGCGCGGCGGCTTCGACCGGCAAGGGCTCCGGCACCGCCGGCGGCCATTGATCAGGCCCCACACTGCCAGAGCGCTTGATCAGATCAAGCAGAAATTGGCCGTCCTGACGCACGGTACGCGGGTGCATGTCTTCGATTTTGCCCAGCGCCACGAGGTTGTCCGGTTGCGTGCGGGCCAGCGGCCACAGCGAGTGCTCACGGACGATGCGGTTGCGCGGCAGATTGCGCGCGCGGGCTTCACGCTCGCGCCAGGCGCACAGCTCACGCAATACCGCGAGTTGCGCACGGGACAGTTTCCACGCCAGTTTGGCCTCGCGATAGACCTCGTACGGGTCGGTCTCGCGGCGCAGGTTGGCCACCAGTTCGGCGCCGTCCTCCAGCACCCAGGCGAACTTGTCGTCGGACAGTTTCGGCCGCAGTTGTACGAAAACTTCCGCCAGATGCACCGCATCTTCAGCGGCGTAGCTGATCTGCGTGTCGGACAGCGGGCGCTGTAACCAGTCGGAACGGGTTTCGCCCTTGGGCAGTTCAATGCCGAGCACTTCCTGCACCAGCCGCGAATAGCCCATCGAGAACCCGAGGTTCAGGTAGGCCGCCGCCAGTTGCGTGTCGAACAGCGGTGCCGGCAGGCTGCCGGTCAGGCGCATCAGTACCTCGAGGTCTTCGCTGCAGGCGTGCAGGACTTTGAGCACCGCCGGGTTTTCCAGCAATGCCGCCAGCGGTTGCCAGGCGTCGATGGTCAGCGGATCAATCAGGTAGGCGCGTTTGCCGTCGCCGACCTGCAACAGGCCGGCAATCGGGTAGAAGGTGTCGACCCGCATGAATTCGGTGTCGAGGGCAACGAACGGCAGCTGCTGCCACTCGGCGCAAAACTGCGCGAGGCTTTCGTTGTCGCGAATCCAGTGAATATCGATGGCCACACGGCTCTCCCTTGAAGAATGGCGCGCAGTATATATCGCCGCTGGTGTTTTACGCGCCTGCGCTGGGCCAGAGCTGTAACGAAATGTCCTGCCAGGCAGAAAGAATAGTCTTACAGCGTGGTCAGCAAGAGGAATACGAACCTCCCCCTGTAGGAGCTGCCGCAGGCTGCGATCTGCTGATCTTGATCTTGATCTTGATCTTGATCTTGAAAAACAAAATCAAAAGATCGCAGCCTTCGGCAGCTCCTACACGGGGAGAGTCATATTTAGTTTTTAAATAGTACTCGGGAAATCTGATTTGCCGATACGTGCGGCGCGCCGCCTAATCGACAGCCTCCGCAATCCAGAGTCTGCCGATGGAAAACGTTCGCGCCACCGCTCGCCCCGCTGTCTGGCTGATGCTCGGTATCATGCTCGTCGCGCTCAATCTGCGCCCGTCGATGGCCGCGGTCGGCCCCTTGCTGTCGGCCATACGCGGCGACATTCCCCTGAGTTTCAGCCTGGCTTCGCTGCTGACCATGCTGCCGGTAATGGCAATGGGGCTGGCAATGTTTTTCGGCGTCGGCATCAGTCGGCGTCTGGGCGAGCAGCGCACGGTGATCCTGTCGCTGTTGATTATCGGGCTGGCGACACTGTCGCGGCTGTGGCTCGATTCGGCGGCGCAGTTGATTGGCAGCGCGGTACTGGCGGGGATGGGCATCGCCTTGGTTCAGGCGTTGATGCCAGCGCTGATCAAGTCACGCTTTCCCGACAGCGTGGCGCTGTGCATGGGTTTGTATGTGACCTCGATCATGGGCGGCGCCGCACTGGCCGCCTCGTTTGCGCCACTGGTGAGGGTGCAGACCGGCAGCTGGCGCATCGGGCTGGCAATCTGGGCGGTGCTGGCCTTGCTCGCGTTGCTGGTCTGGTGGACACAACCGACCACGTCATCCAGGCAGAACACGCCAGTAGGAAAACAATCGTTCTTCGGCAATTCCCGCGCGTGGTTACTCGCTGTCTTCTTCGGTCTGGGTACAGCGTCCTACACCTGCGTACTCGCCTGGCTGGCGCCGTATTACGTGGAGCAAGGCTGGAGCGAACAACACGCCGGCCTGCTGTTGGGTTTTCTGACGGCCATGGAGGTGATTTCCGGGCTGCTGACACCGGCCATCGCCAACCGCAGCCGTGATCGACGCGTGGTTCTGGCGGCGTTGCTGCTGCTGATCATTGGCGGCTTCTGTGGGCTGATCCTCAGCCCGCAACACCTGAGCCTGCTGTGGCCGTGCCTGCTGGGACTGGGCATTGGCGGACTGTTTCCGATGAGTCTGATCGTCTCGCTCGATCACCTCGACAACCCGCAGCGCGCCGGTGGCCTGACCGCGTTCGTGCAAGGCATCGGCTATTTGATCGCCGGGCTTTCGCCGCTGTTGGCCGGCATCCTCCGCGACCGCCTCGGCAGCTTCGAATGGGCGTGGTGGTCGCTGACCGCAGTGATGATCGTGATGCTGCTGATGGTGCTGCGCTTCGACCCACGGCAGTACGCCCGACACATTCATTGAGGCCGAACAGCCTCGCTGGCTAGAGGCTTCTTGCCATCTTTCTGCGGTTTGTCTGGCGACGTCGTGTTACTAAAACTTTCTGTCCCACAACTGACATTGAAACGTCCTACAGGGCTTTGTCCTGGCACCATCGTTCCGTTACGATCATGCGCACACGTTTGCGCGGATTCAGCGCAAGGAGCACAGCGAGACGGAACGGATGCTGAACAGTAACTTGCTTCGAAAGCTCGACATGCAGGACCTCATGGTGTTTATCGCCGTGTATGAGCAGAGCAGCGTCACCGACGTCTCGGAAACGCTGTGCGTCAGCCAGTCCACCGTCAGCTATTGCCTGAAAAAATTGCGCACCAGTTTCGAGGATGAACTGTTCATCAACACTCGCACCGGCATGCGCCCCACCTACAAGGCCGGCACCATGTACGGCCACGTGCAAAAGATCCTCGAAAGCATCAACCTGTGCCACGCCGGCGCCCCGACGTTCGATCCGACCCGGCAAGCGGTGACCTTCAATATCTGTGCCCCGGAATATTTCGAGCAACTGGTGTTGCCGCGTCTGTTGAAGCGTTTCGACTTCGACGATTTGCCGGTGATGGTCAACATGCACAAGTTCGAGACCGACGTGCCCGCCGACGAACTGCGCGACGGCAGCCTCGATCTGGTGATCGGCTTCGGCCCCAACTTCCACCGCAGCCACACCGACCTCAAGTCGCGGATGTTGCTGGAGGACGATCTGGTCTGTGTCTTCGACAAACGCGCCACACCGCTGGAACCGCGCCTGAGTCTGCAGGCCTTCACCGAACGACGGCACGTGTTCCCGACACCGTGGACTTCCACCACCAACATGGTCGACGGCTGGCTGGCGCGTCAGGCGCAGAAACGGCAGATCGTCGCGCGCTCCAACAGCTACAGTGCGGCGTTGAAGATGATCACCGGCACTGACTTCATCCTCACCCTGCCCCGGCGTATCCAGCGCCTGCTGACCAATGAAGCGGTGTTCAATCACTGCGAGGCGCCGAACGGCCTGCCGGGGTTTACCCTCGACATGCAGTGGAGCCAGGCCGCCGATCAGGACAGCGCCAACGTCTGGCTGCGCGAACAGGTGATCAAGGTGTGCAGTGAGCTGGAAGCGGCCTGAGTCCTACACGCCGATGGCAGTTTTGGTGTAGGAATCGCGGTCGATATCGAGCAACTCAACGCACAACTGCACTTCAACCCCGCTCGGCCATTCGCACAGATCCTGCAACACCGCCAGCAAGCTCTCCGAGAGCTGCTTCTTGATCTGTGGCGAACGACCGCTGAGCAGTGCCAGCTTCACGTGGACAAAGGCGCGCTCGCCCATACCGGTACCGACCTTGAAGCTCTCGATCTTCACCGCCCGGCTCTTGATATCGAACTCCGCTGCGAACTGACCGGAAGCCACCAGCGTGTTGTTGAGCCGGATCAACGCCACATCGGCGTTCAACTGCGGCAAGTTGGCGGTGTATTCCATGTGCAGGTGTGGCATGGCAGTGCTCCAGTCAATCGGCAGAAAGGTCGTACATATACCACAGCACCGCCCTACTCTCCTGCGGGTTTTTCTGACGGTATCGAGGTTAACGTCTGACGCACTGCCAGGGTTTCCCAGAGCGCGACCAACACCACGATCGCCGTGGTCAGCGCCCCGAGCATCAGCGCCGAAAACCAGTGGTTCAACGCCAGTGGCAGCGCCAGCGTGAGCAACACCAGCCCGGCCACATGCGACAACGGCGGCAGCGGCCGGTCGGACATGACCCACTTGAACAGCGCATTGCCCAACAGAAACAGCCATGGTCCGCCCACGATCACCAGAATGCCGGCGTCACTGGCGTGATCCGGGTGCACCAGCACCAACTCGTCGGCCACTGCACTGACGATCACCCCGGCGACGATCAGCACATGCAGGTACGTGTAGGCGATTCGCGCCTGACGCCCGGGATCGCTCGAATGCGCGATGCGGTGATGCGCACGCTCGGCACCGCTGTCGAAGTACACCCACCACATGCCGATGCTGCCCAGCACCGCCACCAGAAACGCGATGACCCCGGTGACGCTCAGCGTCAGCTCGGCGAACGTCGCGCCGGTGACCAGCAATGATTCCCCCAAGGCAATGATCACAAACAGTGCGCAACGTTCGGCCATGTGATTGCCTTCGACGTTCCAGTCGCTCAGCGACGAACGCCCCAGCCCCGGCACCCAGAAATACAGCGAAGGTGAAATCAGCTCGATCAGCAGCGCCAGCGCCCAACACAGCAGACGCTGCTGGCCTTCGAGAAACGCCCCCGCCATCCAGAACACTCCGGAGAACATCAGCCACGCCAGAATGCGCTGGAAATTGCGGGTCATGCCCAGTGATTCGCCGCGTACCGCCCAGATCGCGAACAGCGTGCGCCCGACCTGCATGAATACGAACGCCGAGGCAAACATCAGCCCGCGCTCGGTAAAGGCCTTGGGAATCGATGACGACAGCAACAGGCCGGCGATCATCAGCCCGAACAATCCGACACGGATCGGCAGTTTTTCCGGGTCGAGCCAGTTGGTGATCCACGAGGTGAAAATCCACACCCACCACACCGCGACCATCAGCAGCGCTACCCGCACTGCGCCGAGTATCGACAAATCCGCGAGCAGCGAATGCGACAACTGAGTCACGGCAAAGACGAACACCAGATCGAAAAACAGCTCGACCATGCCGACCTTGCCACTGTCGAGACTGCCGCGCCCACGCAGCAACGAACGGGAAATGCTCATGGGACAGGTCTCCACCCGGGGATCATTGCCATTGAGCAAAGCAGCCCGGCCAGACGAACGCAACACCCGTGTAGGAGTGAGCCTGCTCGCGATGAGGGCGTGTCAGTCACATCAATGTTGTCTGACCCAGCGCTTTCGCGAGCAGGCTCACTCCTACAGGAGATTGGTGTTGGGAATCAGGGTGCGGTCAGTGGCCGCTCACTCATGAACGCCTCAAGCCGCGAACGCAGCCAGCGCTCGGCCGGATCGCTGTCGACATGGCTGAGCCAGACCATCGACAGATCGAGCATCGGGGTCTTGAACGGAAACGGTTCCTTGAACAACCGGCCAGAGGCGGCCATGGCTTCGGCGGTGTAGTCCGGCAGGCTGGCGATCAGGTCGGTGCCGGCCAGCAACGCCGGCAACGCACTGTATTGCGGCACCGACAGCACCACATGCCGGGTGCGGCCGATTTCCGCTAGCCACTCATCGGCATAGCCGCTGATGTTGGCGGTGTGGGAAACCAACACATGCGGGCGTGAGCAGTATTCATCGAGAGTCAGCGGCGAATCCGAAGCATCGGCGCGCAGGATGCTCGGCTGGATATGCCGCAGCAGTTTGCGCTTGGCATTGGCCGGCAGGCCTCGGGTCTGGCTGATGCCGACGGTGATGTCGCCGGCGGCCAGCAGGTCGGGGATGCGCCAGTAATCGACGTGCTGCACCACGAATACGACTTTCGGCGCCTCTTGGCGCAAGGCGCGCAACAGCGGTGGCAACAGACCGAACTCGACATCATCGGAAAGGCCGATGCGAAAGGTCATGTTACTCACGGCAGGATCGAATTGGTGGGTCAGGCTCAGCGCCACCGACAACGAATCGAGGGCCGGCGAAAGATGCCGGAAGAGTTCCTCGGCGCGGGCGGTCGGTTCCATGCGATGGCCGACGCGGATGAACAGCGGATCATTGAACATAGCGCGCAAGCGATTGAGCGCCGAGCTGATGGTCGGCTGGCCGAGAAACAGCTTCTCCGCCGCCCGGGTCACGTTGCGTTCGAGCATCAAGGTTTCGAACACCACCATCAGGTTGATGTCGGCCTTGCGTAGTTCATTTCGATTCATCCATTGCCCCCCGATCCCCAGACTGCGGGCAGTGTATGAAGTCCCTGGGACTGGCGTCTATCAGACGATTGGCCGCTTGTTGAACAATTTCACTGCACCGTCAGTGTTTTCAATCCCAGGCCCATGACGCGTGCGTCGTCGTTGAAGCCGAGCTTTTTCGGACTGACGGCATCGGGCAGATGCAGCCGGACATTCA
Source organism: Pseudomonas serboccidentalis (assembly GCF_028830055.1). NCBI lineage: Bacteria > Pseudomonadati > Pseudomonadota > Gammaproteobacteria > Pseudomonadales > Pseudomonadaceae > Pseudomonas > Pseudomonas serboccidentalis. Next base: position 747,498 of record NZ_CP101655.1, on the reverse strand, counting down.
AATATTCCTCGGCGGCCGGCACCGTACTGAGCGGAATTTCCAGCCGATTGTCCTGTACCTGAGTCAGACGCGTCGAATACGCCTCCACGCCATTGATGCTGACGATCACCCGCTGGCTGAGATTCGGCGGCATGGCGAACGCTACGACATCGATCACGATCGCACGCGTCCCGGGCGCGACGCGCAGCAGCAGTTCCGCATCCTGCCCTTCGCTCCAGGTGCCCCATGCTTCCGGTGTGGACCAGCCTTTGACCAGTTGCCGGGTGCTGTGATTGAACGTCTGCACCAGCCCCGGCTGGCTCAACGGTATTGGCGACATCGCCCGGCCCTGATCGACCATCGCCAGGCATTGAGCGCAGTGTTTCCAGCCCGGCGCCAACACGACAAAGTCGTCGACTCGGGTCAACAGATCGGTGTCGCTGTGAACGCTTTTTACCGCCAGCGCCAACGCGTCGTCATCGAGTATGTACAGGGAATCGGTGTCGTATTGACCGCTGGCAAGCTGGCTTTGCGTCGTGCGTTGAAGCTTTTCCAGTGCCTTGGGGCTCGTACGCCCCAGGTAGGCCGCATCGGTTTTCAGCCCGTGGGTGGCGGCGAAATCGGCAATCGCCTGCCATTGGTCCGGCTGATTTTTCGGTGTCACGGCACGGATGCTCTTGTAATGCGCCGCTGCACTGTCCCAGAACGGGTCATGCATCGGGCTGACCCAGGCCGCAGCTTCCGGGACCATTTTCGTCGCTCTCAAACCGGCCCAGGCAATCCGCGTATCGGCGACTTGCACCAGCAGCGCCAACGTCAGCAACCCCATGGCAATACGCGGGCGATAGCCGCGCACCACCAGATAAGTGAGCAGTATCACGATGACGTAAAACACCGGCCAGAACATCCGTCCCGAGGCGCGAAAAATGTTCGAAAGCCCCACCACGAACTTCGGTAATGGATAACTGAAGGTCTGCAGGCCGACACCGATCTGGTTCGACAGCGCGAACAGCGTCAACCCGAGCATCGCCCAGAACAGCAACGGGCGACGGCTCAGCAGCGCCTTCAGCGAAATGCCGCTGCGGTACCCGCCGATCAAAGCCAATGGCACCAACAACAGCACGCCAAGCCCCAGATAATTGAAACCTTCGTAATCGCCGCCGGCCGTGGGAATGTCGGTCAGGACAAACGACCAACCGTCCGCATCCACCAGCGACAGCAGATTCATTCGATAGAAGCCGAAGCCACCGCTCACCGTGCCACCGGAAAGACTGAAATAACCCGCCTGCCAGCAACACACGCTCACCAGCGCGAACAAGCTGACCAGCTCAATCAGTACCTGACGGCGGCTCAGCTTGCCAGCCCACAGTTTGCCGAACAGATCCGCCACCCAGATCAGCGCTACCATGCCTAACAGGTAGGCGTGGACCAGCGCCGTCACGGCCAGCAGCGCGCCCCACGCCAGGCGTCGGCGCTGCAACACCGGGTGCAGCGCCAGATACAGCGCCGCGAGAATCAGGAAGTGCCCGACCAGCGAAAGATGCCCGCCGGTACGCAGAAACATCGGCGGCGAAAACACCAGGAGTCCGGCGCCGAGCAGGCGCAACACAGGGTTGTCGGTGATCAGGCCGAGCAGCTTCCAGGCAAACCAGGCTTGTAGAACGAAGCACAGCAACAACCACACGCCGAAGTACTGGAACGTCTCCGGCAGCCACCCGTTGAACGGTTTGAACAACAGCGCCAGCAGCGGATTGGAATCGGAAAAAATGATCGAGCTGCCCAGTTCCATCCCATAGGACGGGTTCAGCCCGAGGGGAAAGGTCCAGGGCGAATGGCGAAAGAACGCCCAGCCCAGGTAATGCGTCGCCGGATCACCGTCCTTGAGCCAGGCAATGTTTTGCGGGTCGAGGGCACGCGGGCCGATCACCAGAAAAAACGCCAGCGCCCCCAGCAGGATCGGCAACAGCGCCAAGGCCGGGTGCTTGTTCAAACCCTTCATCGATACGTCCAGAAGTTATGCAGCACGAAGGTGAAGGCCGGAATGATCAGTGCCACAGCGCCGATGCCCAGCAAATAGTGCAGTCCGGCGATCTGCGCCGCCCACGCGACGAACATCGCCAACAGAAAGCCGCCGCAGGACACCAGCAGAAAGCGCAGCAGGGTTTTGCCATGCAGCCGGGCGGAAAAACTCCAGGTGGTATTGATCACATAGGACACCACCGTCGCCACGGCAAATGCCACACCGTTGGCGAGCGGCGGTTGAGGCGCAACAAAATTGATGAACAGCACCGCCACCAGCGCATGCAGAGCGGTGACGAACAGACCGGTCACGGCAAAGCGCAAACCGCGCTGGATCAACGCTGATCGGTCGGCTGAGGTCACGGTTTGCGCGCCAGCACAAAGACGCTCAGACCGGCCAGGCGGTTCATGCCCATCAGTGGCAGCTCAAGGCTGCACAGAGTCTTCAGTACGCCGTTGACCAATGGGTGATGGCGTTTGAGCTGAGACTGCGGCACTGCGGCCTGTGGCCCTTTGGGCAGCAAACGCAGCACCGCCGCGATCGGAAACACCGCACCGAAATAGTAGGCACCGCGCTGCACAGTCAAACCCGCGTCACGGGCCAGGGTTTCGAACTGCGGCAAGGTGTACCGCCGCTTGTGTTCGAGGAAATCGTCGTGCCCGCTCCAGAGAAACTGGAACGCTGGCACCGTCATCAGGAAACGGCTGCCGGACGGCACTTTATCGACATAAGCCTTGAGCAGGCCGAGGTCGTCGTCGACATGCTCCAGCACGTCCATCAGCAACACCAGATCCGCATCGCTGGCGTCGATATCGCGGCGGTAATGCACCGGTTTGCCGACGGTGGTCGCGTCCGAATCAGCGGGGTAACTGATGTCAACACACCAGGCTTCCTGCGCAGCGGTTTGGGTGAGCAGATGATGGGAGAAAAAACCCGAGCCGGCACCCACGTCGAGAATCCGCGTGATCGGCGCATCGCCCAGCAAACGGCGGGTTGCAGCGGCCTTGGAGCAGTAATACCAATGCTCACCGATGCTGTCGCCGAGGATGTCGGTTTCCTTGAGATCCATGTTTCAGTCCTTGGGGTCGTAGACGCGACGCACCAGAAAAACCGGCCGGCGTTTGGATTCGATATAAGTGCGGCCCAGGTACTCGCCGAGCACGCCGATGCCAATCAGTTGCAGGCCACCGAGGAACGTCACGGCCACCATCAAGGAGGCATAACCGGGCATGTCCACGCCGTGGATCAGCGTGCGCAACACGATAAAAATAGCGAAGGCAAAGGACACCAGCGAGACCATCGCCCCGATGTAAGTCCAGATTCGCAGCGGTTCGGTGCTGAAACTGGTGATGCCTTCCAGGGCGAAATTCCACAGCCGCCAGCCGTTGAACTTGCTCTGCCCGGCCACACGCTCGGGCCGTTCGTAATCAACGTGGGTGGTACGAAACCCGACCCAGGCAAACAACCCCTTCATGAAGCGTCGGGACTCGGGCAAGGTCAGCAAGGCATCGACCACGCAACGGTCCATCAGGCGGAAATCACCGACGTTTTCCGGCAGCGGTTGCTCGGCGATCTTGTTGTGCAGGCGATAGAACCAGTGCGCCGACGTCTGCTTGGCCCAGGTGTCGCTGCGGCGGCTGACGCGATGGCCGAGCACCACTTCATAGCCCTCGCGCCAACGCTCGATCATTTGCAGGATGACTTCGGGCGGGTCTTGCAGATCGGCGTCGATGGGGACGACGATCTGCCCGGTGGCGATCTGCAACCCCGCAGACAGCGCCGCCTCCTTACCAAAGTTGCGGCTCAGGTCGACGATGCGCAGACGCGCGTCGTGCCGCTGACGTTCCAGCAGCCGCTCAAGCGTGGCATCGGTGCTGCCGTCATTGACGAACACCAGCTCCAGCGCAATCGACGCCTGGGGCTGGAAGACTTCATCGATGCGCAGAATGAACGCAGCGAGACTGTCTTCCTCGTTAAAAACCGGGACAACCAGCGATAACGTGACCCGTGTAGCCTGTGCCGTTCCATGCTCAGTCAAGGGAGTGCTCTTTTTATAGTGTTTGTCGGTCGTCGAAGGGTTTTCGACGCCATGAGCCGTCCCGTATTAAGCAGTAGCGTCGATGGCCTTGCAAGGTGGAAATGGCGACATTCTGGCCAATCCAGAGGCCAATGCGTGCGCTCTAGCCCGCCCCCTTCAGAAACATCTGCCAACGATTGGAAACAAATGCCCGATAGCGAAAAAAACTCGCTCCGCTAGGCTTGCGTCGATGCGCCACACAGGTTGTCGCAAACACCATCGCAAGGAGCGAACTGAATGTATTTCGAGATCTACAGGCAATCCCGAGGCACCCCGAGCACCGGCAAAGGCCAATGGCGCTGGAGGCTACGAGCGGGGAACCACGAGACGATTGCCAGTGGCGAGTCGTATGTGAACAAGGCCGATTGCTTACATGTGATCGAGTTGATCAAGGGTGTGCAGGGCGAAACGCCGGTGAAGGAAATCTGATCCAGCCAGTCGATATAGCGCGGTTTCCTACAGCATCTTCCTTTTTTGCCTGAACCACTGGCGAAGCACTTTTGCGCCCCTACGCTCTTCAGCGTATGGGGCCATCCAGCCCTGTTCCGCCACATAACATTCAACCCAAAAAAGGAGCCGCACCATGGCTAGAGACAAAGCGAAAGACGACAAGCACTTCAACTGCACCCAAACACACGAAGCCGATTACGTCGCCAGCCTCTATCCGCACGCCAAGGACGAAGTGAAAACCTTCCTGGCCTCGGCTTGCAAGGACAACACGCTGCGCAACTCGACGCACAAGGAAGTGTATGACTTGATCAAACAGAAGCTGGGGCACTCGCAGCCGTGAGTGACTGAGGCGGGTACTTGATAAATCCGCAGAAACAAAAAAGCCCCGCAGCTTCTCAGCTACGGGGCTTTTTCTATGTATGGCGGAGAGATAGGGACGTCCAGAATCGAACGCTGCAGCCCGCCAAAACCAACAAACACAGGCAGTTTTGAGTATTTTGCTACAAAACTCTGCTACAAAATGACGTACCTCCTGCTGTTAGGTTTTTTTGGTATCACAAACTTTTTTCAGGGTGCTTGTCCAAGCTAGATGAGCTTAACGACGCACCTATTACTTCATAATATTATCCAAGCTTAATTTTCCGCGACCATTAAAGCCATTGGCAAACCAAACACTAGACTTGGTAAGTAATCAATATTTATGGCTTAGTAATTACTCGCCAGATGAAAAACATCACCCCCTCAAAACAAAGCCCCCATCACCCAAGCTAAAAGTAACCTTTGTCTCTTGATTCGAGTACAAATTAACAAACAAAAAACCAGAATCCTCTCCACATATACCATAATAAAGAGCCACTTCAAAACCCTCATAAGAAGCGACTACCGGCGGACACTCTATAAAATTACCAAAAACTTCTATTAGAACCCTGACTCCATCACTAATACTAAAATAAACACCCTCAACCCCAGAACAAAAATAGCTAGCTAATTCAGGGTCAATCGAATCCATCCTTTGTGAAAAAATAAGCGAGCCATATTCTAACGGCTGCAGCACTGCCCCCTTTTCAAGCTGCAAAAAACTCTGTGAGAGCAGTACTGAGTCCGTATCCAAAGGGGAATGCTTTATATATAAATTATCAGATAATATTTTTGAAAATCCGTGCAACGCACACAGGGCACTCAAACACTTCTTAAAACTTATCGTTGATTCATTATTTTGTATATAGCACTCAGCCTTGGCAGGTGGAATCTGAACAAGGGTGTCCGCATTTTCATATTCAATTAGAAAGCCGAATTCTGCAACCGAGTCAAGGTACCTACTAGCCTCTAAGTATTTTGGAAGATGCTTGAGCCCTGAAACCAAATTCCCAAACCAAGACTCAATTGATGTCCTAAATTCAATGAATACATTTGAATCTATAGCGTTAACTTTAAAGCAAAAGCTTAAGAATCCATCTAGCGTCTCACCATCGACCGTTATCACCTTCTCCCCACCGACATAACTACTTTCAAATGTACAAAGAAAATGACGAGAATTCGCAGACACCAGATACAAAGAGCTTTGAACCTTTAAAACAGCAGGCTTTAGATATAGATATGAACCGGGACGTGATTGTTTGAACGCCTGAAAAATATCATTATTTATAAAATTTATTTTTGATGAGTCAATTTTGAATCCTTGGCCTGTCAGCCGATGATTTTCAATTTTGTCCTGTAATTCAGACGTAGCTTCACCGGTTGCAACAACTGAAAACCGGGAATCAGAAATGTTTTTGGCCGACAGTACGTGAGTGATAGCACCATCAACTACTGTCTTAACGCTGAAGCGTGGATCAAGCTTCTCTATTGCTTCGCTATAAGAATGATGAATGGACTGAACAGGAAATTCGAAAGGATTGACCATATTATTAAAATTGCACGTCAAAGCTCTAACCACTTCAGCACGAATACTATCAGCCAATTCAAACTGGGTCAGAGATTTGGTTCCAACCATAGTCATTGCACGTTTTTCAGCCTTAGCCTTCCACTCACAGAGTAGATCAACCGGATAGCGTGACTCATCCCGATCGATGATGATGGAGCAAGACCCGCAGAGCCAAATCCCATTCTTGTACGAGCTACGCTCTTCTTTCGTCTGATGTTTATTGTAGCGAGCAGCACCGGGGCCGGGAGCGGCAGCACAAATGTGAGCGGCGACACCGTTACCTGCATAATCGTTTCGCTTAAGATTCGAGCCTATGGTGTGACTCAGGCAATCAGGGTTGGAGCAGACACCTGCCGCCATATGTTGCAAAAGCAAACGTGTTGGCTTATCGAAATTATGGCGTGGATGCATATCAACAATCGACCCATCCGCCAAGATGACTTTGTCATTCTTTATTTTAACTTTGCTAAGCTTAGCCACCCCAACTCCTTGTAAAGATTAAATCTGGCTTTCAGTTAATTACTTGGCATGTTTACGCAAACCAAAGACGCTCTATTTGATTCCGATTATAAAGTAACGCCTAGCTCACAGGCCTACACCTCAAGCCGATCGAGCCTCTATTGCAATGGCTCACCTAAGCTTAACTGCCCTCGCTTTTGCAAATCATTGGCCAGCCAGAGTCCGGCTTTTGTCATTAAAAAGTAAGTAGCAGCAGTAAACCCAGCTTGAAAATTATCTACGGCATTTACTACCTTGCCATCCGAACTAATTTTTGCCTCCCTCACTGGCCCTTCATAACCGTGGATCATACCGACATCCACTTTAAACAAATCCACCAGCTCAAAATATTTATCCATATCAGACTGCATGATTTTATGATCGAGGCTGTGAGCAAAATGGTTTCTAATTTTATTTATATGCTTCAAAGCCCTTGCCAACTCAGCAGGCAAGCCAGAAGCTATCGATGTAGTTAGTCTTTCATTAAAATGGCGGAGAATTTCAGCACTCTTGCCTTTTCCACTAACGAAAAACTCAATATTTTCTGGAGAAATCCTTTCTTTCAAATAGACGCTTAAAAACCGCTCACATATCAGCTGCAGCCTTATCACGCAAATTCCATCATCACTTTTATTAAGAACATCGGCATACAAACTTGGATCAATAAATTTTATAAAATCGTGATTTACCTGAACATAAGTCATGTTTTTTTTCTCGACGAGTTAAAATTTTTTATAAATTATGATGCCAGCAAAGCTTTTATTTTTTGTGCTATTTCGTCTGGATTGTCTTGCCACACAACATAAAGCTTGTCGCTCATCAAAAAATTATTATTGAGGATTTTTTCTTTATCTCCATGAATTAATGGCAGCAGTCGTTTGGTTCCACCAGAAATATCCCCATTGAGAACGGCGTTGATTTCCTTTTGCGGCCACGCTTTCACAACAGAGTTATCAGTCATTACCGCAATCACATATTGCGACTTAATAAGGGCTTTGTTGATTGTTTCGATAAGAGAATCACCCCACGCAATTTCCTTAGAGTCATAAAATGCATGAACACCAATTTTCGTAAGTGCTTCATACAACGGCTCCACAATGGCTGCTTTGTCTTCTGATGCATGACAGAGAAAAACATCGTACATTTTATATTCTTCCTTAATGGATTTTAAAAATTTAGGAGGGGTTTTATCATGCTCGGCCATTTTCAATATTAGTTTAACGTATGTTGGATCGTCTTTTCCTTTCACCATTGCGATAAAAGATAATCTACCATATATGTTATGCCTTAGTTTTCGCCCATCTTCCGTCAGCTCCACTTCGTCGGGATTAAGCTTTAGTATATCAATGAAATACTTACGCTCCGCCTCTTTTGGGTCTTGAATCCAGTGGTATATCGCGGTACGGACTTTGTTTTTATACTCAGCAGGAATGTTTACTTTTTTATTTGTTATTAGCCCTGTCACTTCCTGCCTATCATATTTTGATTGAAGCCGACTCTTTTTTTCATTTATTTCAAAGCTGGCCCTCGAAAAAATATTGGCTAAATCTTCCCCAATGATTGTTCGTCCGTCGCTAACATGAGCGATTTCTCGGGGAAAATTCCTTTTCGCGGAAAGTGTTATATCATCAGCGTATCTTGAATAAATAAGACGATGGCTTCTAACATGTTTTATAATTCGATTATCCAAAATACTGGCAACAATATTCGACACAACTGGAGAGGTTGCAGCACCTTGGGGAAGATAATTATTGAAACAGCAGATTTGAGCAATAACTGTCGCTACGTCCGGATGAATTTCGAAAGGCTTGGCGATGAAAACAGCACGAACCCTACCAAAATTAATTGAACCAAAAAAATCTTTAATATCTACGTTTAACACCCAGTTAGATTTTTTTATGCAAAATGGCATTTTGAAGTATGCCCCTTCCTTTAATAAAACCCTGAACGCAAGGTTTGAACTCTAAATTCTCAGTCAAAAGCTCTGCCAACTTTTGCTGAACCACCCTCAATCCCTTTTGAGGTGAATCAATCTTACGAAGACCGCCATTTTTTTTGGGAATCTCAAAGGATTTATATTTTTGTTCATCTGCTCGCTTGTAGCAGATATAAAGAAGTTGTCCTTTTTTTACACCCAGAAGGTTGCAAAGAAGATCAAGAGAATCGAGCTTATGGATAGATCGACTTGGGGGATTCAGTAGCTTCAAGGCAGCCTCCGGCCTGTACGCTACCGGAGTAAGAAGCGGCACCCCCCGCTATTTACCTTACGCCCCGCGAGACTCATAACATTGCGAATCGATAGTCTCAGCGTAACTCACAGTAGCATATGTCCTTACATTAACGATCATTGCAGTGGTAGCACTGCATAGTTAAAGCTTGGAGGGGTGCCCTCGCCCTTTATGCCCGAAAGGCAAACACATGGCAATAGGACATTAGGACAAAGAGAGAAAAGCCAAAATAGACAAGTGGCTCCCCGGGTGTACCCAGTCAACCACCGGCAGCCAAGCAGGCACACCAGACATCCTCCAATACGTCTCAACGGGTCCGGACGCACCTTCCCCGGTCGACACCCTTTCACAAACCATAGACGGCCACAGAGGGTAACGGCTGATGGACAGGGCGTTAACACTCATAACTCAATCGAAAAAGGACAGACGAAAAAAAACAGCGATTTATTCGCTGTGTTTTGCAAAACCTGCTGCAAACCACTGCTACAAATCGCTGTTTCTTAACCTTCGTAACTCATTGATTTACAAAGGTTTTTTAAATATGGCGGAGAGATAGGGATTCGAACCCTAGGTACCGGTGAAGGTACAACGGATTTCGAATCCGTCCCATTCGGCCACTCTGGCATCTCTCCAACGGCGCGCATCATAACAACACTTTTGCCGAAAGCAAACCCTCTTTCGCAAAATTTCTTCGTGCTATCAGATGCTTGCGTCGATTAAAGCGGTACACCCAGACGATTGGCGACTTCTTCGTAGGCTTCGATGACGTCACCGAGGCCCTGGCGGAAGCGGTCCTTGTCCATTTTCTTCTTGGTGTCCTTGTCCCACAGACGGCAGCCGTCCGGGCTGAACTCGTCGCCCAGGACGATGGAGCCGTCGCTGAACACGCCGAACTCAAGCTTGAAGTCCACCAGCAAGAGGCCTGCGTCGTCGAACAGTTTGCTCAGGACTTCGTTGACCTTGAGCGACAGTTCCTTCATGCGCGCCAGTTGCTCGGCGGTGCCCCAGCCGAATGCCACGACGTGGGATTCGTTGATGAACGGGTCGCCCTTGGCGTCGTCCTTCAGGAACAGCTCGAAGGTGTACGGGTTGAGCTTCATGCCCTCTTCGACGCCCAGACGTTTTACCAGGCTGCCGGCGGCGTAGTTACGCACGACGCACTCGACCGGGATCATGTCCAGCTTCTTCACCAGGCACTCGTTGTCGCCCAGCAGTTTGTCGAATTGGGTCGGAATGCCGGCCGCTTCGAGTTTCTGCATGATGAAGGCGTTGAACTTGTTGTTCACCATGCCTTTGCGGTCGAGCTGCTCGATGCGTTTGCCGTCGAACGCCGAAGTGTCGTTGCGAAACAGCAGGATCAAGCGGTCAGCGTCGTCGGTCTTGTAAACCGATTTGGCTTTGCCGCGGTAGAGTTCTTCACGTTTTTCCATGATGGGCTCCGCTTGCTAAGTAGATGGGCTAGGCGATATGGCGCCAGTCGAGCCCTGAATCTTGATCGGCCAGTTGCAGCCAGTCCGGGTCGCACCCGAGGGTGTCGACGAAACATTGCCGGGCCAGCTGCGGCAGGTTGTTCTTGCTGCTCAGGTGGGCGAGGACCAGATGCTGCAAGCCCTGCCACCCCAACTCGGCCACCAGGAATGCCGCCTGATGGTTATTCAAATGTCCCAGCTCGCCGCCCACCCGCTGCTTGAGAAAGTACGGATAGTGACCACGGGCCAGCATGTCGCGGCAATGGTTGGACTCGATCATCAATGCATCGAGATCCCGATAGCCGTCCAGCACCCGCTCGCAGTAGGAACCCAGGTCGGTCAGCAAGCCGAAGCGTCGCTGCTCGTTATCGCTGAATACATACTGGGTCGGCTCCTGCGCATCATGGGCCACGGCAATGACCCGGATGTTCAGAGCGCCGATCTGCAGCTGCTCGCCGCCGGCCAGAAAGCCTGCGGGTTCGATCGGTTTGCGCATCCCGCGCAGTGTGCCGCGACTGAGGTAGACCGGCAGATTGTAGCGCCGAGACAGCAAACCCACGCCATGCACGTGGTCGGCATGTTCGTGGGTTACGAGTATCGCGCTCAGTTGCGCCGGGTTCACACCCAGACGCAACAGGCGTTTTTCGGTTTCCCGCAGGGAAAAACCACAATCCACCAGCACATACGTATCAGCACTGGCGATCAGCGTGCCGTTCCCTTGGCTACCGCTGCCGAGAACGGCAAAGCGCATGTGATCAGCCCAGGTTGTCCTGAATCACGCTCAACACTTTGCGGGCCACATCGGCCGGCGCAACGGTGTTGATGTTTTTCTCGACGGTCACCTGAACGTTTTCACCGACCTTGCTCAGGCGAACCTGATAACGCTCGGCGCGGGCTTCAACTTCTTCCTTGGTCGGCGCGCTGCCGAACAGGCTGCTGAAGAAACCAGGCTTGTCGTCTTTCTTCTCGGCTTTTTCGGCCAGGTTGATGTAGTACAGGCCCAGGCTGCGGTTGATGTCTTCAACGCGCCACTGACCTTGCTCCAGCGCACGACCGACGCTCGACCAGGCACGATCCAGGTCCGGACCGACGTTCAGTACCGGGTTGCCGCTGCCGTCTTCGCTGAGGCTGACACGGCTTGGGGTATCGAAATCACGCGAAGCCAGCATCGACACCGAACCACCCTTCTCGGAGGTCCGGCTCATGCTCGCGAGCATGTCGTCGACCAGCGCGGCGTCCAGGCCAGTGTTGACCGAACGATTGGTGAAGTCGACGTCAGCGGTGCTGCCGGCAGGACGCTCGGCGCTGACCACGTAGATTTCACTGGTATTGCGCTGCACGCCCGGCTCGATACGCACCCGCACGCGGGTTTCGCTGTCGGCGCCGACACCCGCCGCGCTCAGGCGCTTGGCCATGGCTGCGGACAGTTCGTCGGAATGCTGCCAGGTGGTGGTGAATTCGCCGGTTTGCGGGCGCTGTTCATCCAGACGGAAACCGTTGTCCTGGAAGAACTGCACCGCCACTGGCCAGACTTCGGCCGGTGGGTGCTGAGCCATGACCCAACGCGAGTCACCGCTCTTCTGCAGCGAATAATCGGTCGCATCGGCAATGGCCGTCAGCGGTTGCGGGCGCGGTACCACGTATTCGCCCTTGGCAGTGTCATCAGCCACGTTGCGCGGGATCGGCAACAGCGGATCCAGACGCTTGGAGGTGCTGACATTCGGTGGCAGTTGCATCGGTGCAGTCTGTTGCGCTTCCAGGTAATCGCTACCACGGTCACGGAAATAACCTTCCGGGCCCCAGACCCATCCGCAGCCACTGGTGCTGGAGATAATCAAGGCAAGTGCGGAAAGTCCGGCCATTCGCTTCATGCGTTGTACTTCCTCAATTAAACCAGGACGCCGCACTGGCGCAGGGCCGTGCGAAGCGTTTCATGACAAGGTGCGCTCAGCCAGGTCAGCGGCAGGCGGATGCCTTCGTGCATCAGGCCCATTTCAACCAAAGCCCACTTCACCGGAATCGGGTTGGCTTCGATGAACAGATCCTTGTGCAGCGGCATCAGTTTTTCGTTGATCGCCCGTGCGGTCTCGGCATCGCCCTTCAGCGCGGCCTCGCACAGGTCTGCCATTTCGCGCGGGGCGACGTTGGCAGTCACGGAGATGTTGCCTTTGCCACCCAGCAGGATCAGCTCGACGGCGGTCGGATCATCGCCGGACAGCACGATGAAGTCCTTGCTCACGCCGTCGATGATGGCTTTGGCGCGTTTCAGGTCGCCGGTGGCTTCCTTGATGCCAATGATGTTCGGCACGATGGACAGGCGAATCACGGTCTCGGCCTGCATGTCGCAGGAGGTGCGGCCGGGAACGTTGTAGAGAATCTGTGGAATGTCGACCGCTTCGGCAATGTGCTTGAAGTGCTGGTACAGACCTTCCTGGGTCGGTTTGTTGTAGTACGGCACAACCAGCAGGCAGGCATCGGCGCCGGCTGCCTTGGCGTTACGAGTCAGTTCGACGGCTTCGCGGGTCGAGTTGGCGCCAGTCCCGGCGATCACCGGAATGCGGCCTGCTACCTGCTTGACCACGGCTTTGATGACGGCAATGTGTTCTTCTACATCAAGGGTTGCCGACTCGCCGGTAGTACCGACCGCGACAATGGCATGGGTGCCGTTCTTGAGGTGGAAGTCCACGAGTTTGCTGAGGCTGTCCCAGTCAAGACGCCCTTGTGCATCCATGGGAGTGACCAGTGCCACCATACTGCCCGCAATCATGAAACCGCTCCTGCCGGAAAAAGAGAGCGGTAATGGTACTGGCGCCAAGATGCTTGCACAAGCGAAGTACTGCGCCGCCGCCATTCCCCTTGGCGTCGCTTTTCGCTACCCTTCAGACTTTGATCGGTACAGATCAGCTTGTACGCCGGGTTCCAGCCTCCCTTTTCGGCCTCCCAGGTCCCGTTCCAGCGTCGCTGCTGCGCGCTCCACTATATATTGGAGCGAATTGCGAGCCGTGGCCCGGGGCTTTCTGAATCGGCACGCGCGGACGCATCCCGACGCCCAACGCCCATCGACCTACCGACCGCTCATCGCTTTAGGAATGCTGCATGTCCACCCCCACAGTTCGCGAACAATTCCTTGTCATCAGTGCCCTTGGCGCCAACCCCATGGAGCTGACTAACGTCCTGTGCCGCGCCAGCCATGAAAATCGCTGCGCCGTCGTCACCTCCCGCCTGACCCGCCACGGCGAGTGCAGCGCCCTGGTGCTGGAGATCTCCGGCAGCTGGGACGCCCTGGCCCGCCTCGAAGGCAGCCTGCCGACCCTGGCCAAGCGCCACGCCTTCACCGTCAACGTGGTGCGCAGCGCGGCGCTGGAAAACCGCCCGCAAGCGCTGCCGTACGTGGCTTATGTCAGCTCGGCGTATCGCCCGGACATCATCAATGAGCTGTGCCAGTTCTTCATGGATCACAATGTCGAACTGGAAAACCTGACCTGTGATACCTATCAGGCCCCGCAGACCGGCGGCACCATGCTCAACGCCACGTTCACCGTGACGCTGCCGGCCGGCACCCAGATCAGTTGGCTGCGCGACCAGTTCCTGGATTTCGCCGACGCGATGAACCTGGATGCGCTGATCGAGCCTTGGCGCCCACAAAACCCAATGTAAGGAAGCTTTCATGGCCGTTGTCATCGACCAACCGGTTGCAGATTTCGAAGCGCCTGCCACCAGCGGGCAGACCGTCAGCCTGTCTGCCCTGAAAGGCAAGCAAGTGGTGATCTACTTCTACCCGAAGGACAGCACCCCGGGCTGCACCACCGAAGGCCAGGGCTTTCGTGATCAATACGCCGCATTTCAGGCAGCCAATACGGAAATCTTCGGTATTTCCCGCGACAGCCTGAAGTCCCACGAGAACTTCAAGTGCAAGCAGACGTTTCCGTTCGAGCTGATCAGCGACAAGGACGAAGCCGTCTGCCAGCTGTTCGACGTGATCAAGCTGAAAAAACTCTACGGCAAGGAATACCTGGGCGTTGATCGCAGCACGTTCCTGATCGACAAGAACGGTGTACTGCGTCAGGAATGGCGCGGCGTGAAAGTACCGGGGCATGTGGATGCGGTGCTGGCTGCGGCTCAGGCCCTGAACAAGGCCTGAAGATCAAAAAATCGCAGCTTGCGGCGACTCCTGCATTGGGGATGCATTTCCTGTAGGAGCTGCCGAAGGCTGCGATCTTTTTGCTTTTATAGCAATGGAGCTACAACAGGTTCCTTGCGCGGCCAGGCATCCAGAACGGCCTTGAACAGCGTCGCCAGGGGGATCGCAAAGAACACGCCCCAGAAGCCCCATAATCCGCCAAACAGCAACACCGCGCAGATGATTGCCACCGGATGCAAGTTGACCGCTTCGGAAAACAGCAACGGCACCAGCACGTTGCCATCCAGCGTCTGAATGATCCCGTAGACCGCCATCAGATAGATGAACTGATCGCTCCAGCCCCACTGAAACAGTGCGATCAGCAGCACCGGCACGGTCACCACCACCGCGCCGACGTACGGCACCACCACCGACACTCCGACCAGCAACGCCAACAGCGCCGCATAGTTGAGGCCGAGGGCGACGAACGCGATGTAGGTCACACCGCCACAGATCACGATTTCGATGACCTTGCCGCGAATGTAGTTGGCGATCTGCCGATTCATTTCCTGCGCGACCCGGGTGATCAGCGCCCGCTCACGGGGCAGATAGCCACGCACCCACTCACCGATCATGGCCCGATCCTTGAGGAAGAAGAACACCAGGATCGGCACCAGCACCAGATAGATCATGATGTTGACCAGCAGCGGCAAACTCGACAGCGAAAAGGTCAGCGCCCATTGCCCGAACTTACCGATCTCGCCACGCGCCGCCTCGATGGCCTGCAGCACCTGCTCATCGGAGACCAGATGCGGATAACGCTCGGGCAGCAACAGCAGCAGCGACTGCCACTTGGCGAGCATGCCCGGCAGCTCGTTGAACAGCGTGATCAACTGATGCCAGAGCAGCGGCAGAACCACCACGATAAACACCAGCAACACGCCCATGAACAGCGCAAATACCAGGCCCACCGCCACACCACCGGGCACGCGCAAGCGCTCGAGGGTGAGCACCAGCCCCTGCATCAGATACGCCAGCACCATCCCGGCCAGTACCGGCGCGAGCATGCCGCCGAGGGTGAGCACCGCGGTGAAGGCGAGGAACAGCAGCACCGCCAACACAACCGCCTCTTCATCGGAAAAGTAGCGCTGAATCCAGTCGCGTAACACTTTGAACATCAATAATTCCCAGGTCTTTTACGCGGTGGGTTTCAGGCTTTTTTCAACCAGTAACGGTAAACGCCCGCTTCGTCTTCTTCGCGCAGCAGCGTATGACCGGCCAAACGGGCAAAGGTGCGGAAGTCGCGCTGGGAACCCGCGTCCGTGGCGATCACCTTGAGCACGGCGCCGCTGGGCAGCTTGTTGAGTTCCATTTTGGCCTTGAGCAACGGCAACGGGCAATTCAGGCCGCTGGCGTCCAATTCACAGTCATGGGCTACAGCGTCAGTCATTGCGTCACTCCGGTTCAGGTGGTTGAGCTGCCTAGAATATCTGGTCGCAAGCCCGGTGTCCGGCTACAGTAAGGTCTTTGTCTTCTAAGGCTTTGTGCATGACATTTCTGCGCCCTACCCTGCTGACGCTCGCTTGCCTGCTCGCCTCACCGGGCTTTGCCGACGATCTGCCGTCACTTGGCGACGCCAGTTCTGCCATTGTCTCGCCGCAACAGGAATACCAGCTTGGCCGCGCCTGGCTGGCCATGCTGCGCAGCCAGGTTGCACAGCTCAACGACCCGCAGCTCAAGGATTACGTCGAGTCCAGCGTCTATAAGCTGGTGGAAACCAGTCAGGTGACCGACCGGCGCCTGGAGTTCATCCTGATCAACAGCCCGCAACTCAACGCTTTCGCCGCGCCCGGCGGGGTGGTCGGGGTCAACGGCGGGCTGTTCCTCAATGCGCAGACCGAAGGCGAGTACGCCTCGGTACTGGCCCACGAATTGGCTCACCTGTCGCAACGTCACTTCGCTCGCGGTGTAGAAGCTTCGCAGCGGATGCAGGTACCGATGATGGCCGCGCTGCTGGCCGGCATCGTGATTGCGGCCGCCGGCGGCGGCGATGCAGGGATCGCAACTATCGCCGGCTCTCAGGCCGCGGCGATTCAGTCACAACGCACCTTCTCGCGCCAGAACGAACAGGAAGCCGACCGTATCGGCATCCTCAACCTGGAAAAGGCCGGGTACGACCCGCGCTCGATGCCGACCATGTTCGAGCGCCTGATGCGCCAGTACCGCTTCGATGCCAAACCACCGGAATTCCTGCTGACTCACCCGGTAACCGAATCGCGTATCGCCGACACCCGCAACCGCGCAGAGCAGGCGCCTGCGGGCGGCATCGAAGACAGCATGCGTTATCAACTGATTCGCGCCCGCGTACAGCTGATCTACGAAGAAACCCCAGGGCTGGGCGCCAAGCGTTTCCGCGCACAACTGGACGAGAACCCGAAAAATGACGTGGCGCGCTACGGCCTGGCGATCGCCCAGATCAAGGGCGGCCAGTTGAACGAAGCGCGAGAGAACCTCAAGCCCCTGCTGGCCAAGTCACCGAACGAGATCATTTACAACCTCGCGCAGATCGACCTGGACATCACCAATAACCGCCTGCCGGATGCGCAAGCGCGAGTTGACCGGATGCTCACGCAATATCCGGGCAACTACCCGCTGAATCAGGTTCGTGTCGATCTGCTGCTGAAACAGAATCGCACCGCCGACGCGGAGAAAGCGCTCGAAGGCTTGCTCAAGTCTCGCCCGAACGATCCGGACGTGTGGTATCAGGTCGCTGAAACTCGCGGCCTGTCCGGCAATATCATCGGCTTGCACCAGGCCCGCGCCGAGTACTTCGCGCTGGTGGGCGATTATCGTCAGGCGATCCAGCAACTCGATTTCGCCAAGCGCAAGGCGGGCAGCAACTTCCCGCTGTCCTCGCGCATCGACGCCCGCCAACGCGAGCTGATGGAGCAGGAGCGCATGATCAAGGACATGATGGGCTGACTGCGCTTCAGCCATGTCAATGTTTCAGGCACAAAAAAACCGCCTCTTTCGAGGCGGTTTTTTATTTCACCGCAACCGGGTTATTCAGCCAGTTTGAAGGTGATGAAGCTGGCACGACCTTGACGCAGAACCCGCATCGACACGGAACGATTCTTCGGCAGCGCCTTGGCGATCTCGCCAAACTCTTTGGTAGAGCCAATGGCCTGGTTGTTCAGGTGAGTGATCACGTCACCCGGCTGCAGACCGATCAGGGCTGCAGGACCGTCCTGAACATCCTTGATGACCACCCCGCCTTTGAGGTCGTAGGTTTTCTTCTGCTCATCGGTCAGTTCAACCACCGACACACCGAGGCGGTTGCTGCTGCTTTCCGCGCCGGACTTCGGCAGTGCTGCCAGCTCTTTGTCTTCGTCCGGAATCGCACCGACGGTCAGCTCGACATTCTTGCGCTTGCCGTCACGAATCACTTCGAGGTTGGCCTTGGCACCCGCCTTCAATGCACCCACAAGATGTGGCAGGTCGGCGGACATGACGATCGGCTGACCGTTCATGCTCAGAATCACGTCGCCCACTTGCAGGCCACCCTTGGCCGCCGGACCGTCATCCTGAATCTGTGCCACCAGCGCACCGGCCGGCTTTTCAAGACCGAACGACTCGGCCAGATCCTTGTTCACTTCCTGAATGACCACGCCCAGCCAGCCGCGGCTGACTTTGCCACCGCTCTTCAGCTGATTGGAAACGTCCATCGCCACATCGATAGGGATGGCGAACGACACGCCCATGAAGCCACCGGAGCGGGTGTAGATCTGCGAGTTGATCCCCACCACTTCACCGTTCAGGTTGAACAGCGGGCCACCGGAGTTACCCGGGTTGATCGGCACGTCAGTCTGGATGAACGGCACGTAGTTTTCGTTCGGCAGGCTGCGGCCGACGGCGCTGACGATGCCTTGGGTCACGGTGTGGTCAAAGCCGAACGGCGAACCGATCGCCACGACCCATTGACCGGCCTTCAGGTCCTGGGACTTGCCGAGCTTGAGCACGGGCAGATCCTTGCCATCGATTTTCAGCAGGGCCACGTCGGAGCGAGGATCGGTGCCGATCAGCTTGGCTTTCATTTCACTGCGATCAGCCAGACGCACGAGGATTTCGTCGGCATCGGCAATCACATGGTTGTTGGTCAGGATGTAGCCATCCGAAGAAATGATGAAGCCCGAACCCAGCGATTGCGCTTCACGCTGACGATCGCCTCGCGGTGAACGCTGCTGAGGCGGCATGCCACGCTCGAAGAACTCGCGCAGCATCGGCGGCAAGCCTTCCAGGTCAGGCATCTGCTGGTTCACTTTGCGATCCGGCAGCTTCTGCGTAGTACTGATGTTCACCACCGCAGGCGAGGCTTGTTCAACCAGTTGGGTGAAATCCGGCAGGTCAGCCGCCTGGGCAGCGGGGACGGCCTGACCGAGCACCAGCACGGTGGCGAAAATGGAGAGATAAGACTTCAAGCTAAGTATCGACATACAGCTCCCGTTACGACGAGCAGGGTTAAGCGATATGGAGCAAGGAACACCGGGAACCGCGGGCCGGTATTTTTGTTCCGGGAACAACAGACAAGGCCAGAGCCGTGAGGCTCTGACCTATAAAAAACTTTCGGGTGATTTGCAAATGAAAATGCTGAGCAAACATTTCATCTACGTCTCGACGAAGAGGTGGAAATGACTGAAATCAGCTCATTGCTTGCTGGTTGCAGCGCCATCGTTGCGCATCGACAGAGCGATCCGCTCCGCTGTGCCGATTGGAATTTCTCCGACGACTGTCACCATCATCTCGCCTTCAGGCGTTGTCAGACGACGGGAAACAGCAACGGTCGGTCCCAACTGCGTGCGGGTGTCGGTCACTGTCGCACCGTTGAGTGGTTCCAGGAACACCGAGAAACGCGCCAGCCCGTCGTCATACATCAGGCTGCTGACCTGGGTTTTGGTTTCCGGATCTTTGTGCGAGGTGCTGCTGGTCAGTTCGAAGCCCGGCGGTAGCCAGTCGGAATGCCAGACCTGAGCGGTCTTCACGGCAGACGCCTTGTCACTGTCGAGCGTGATTGCCTTGCACTCGGAGCCTGCTTGCAGGTCTTTGTCCGATGGAACATCGGCGGTATCAAGGCTGGTGAACTGGAAGCGTTCGAGTAACTGCCCCTTATCATTGAGCAGCAGTGACTTGAGCGGCAGACCAGTCTGTTTGTCCAAGTGCAGTTCAAAACCATAGCGATGCTGGTCTCGAGGCGTCAGCGATACGATTACCGCATCACGTCCGGCCACGCGCGACTTGCCGATGACAGCAAGGCCATACCAGTTTTTCAGCTTTTGAGGATCAAGCGAACGAGCGGTCGAGTTGGGAGAGTCTCCCAACCCCGCAATCAGGGTGCCGCTGACGCATTGAGTATGCCCATCAACGCGCACGACTTCCTGTGCCGAGCCGTCGAGCTGAAGCAACCGCTCGCGGACCTGGCCATTCTGGACACGATGCCAGATATTGTGGGTAGAAAAACTACCGTTACGCTCGTAAACGAAGGTGCCGTGGAAGCTTTGTTGCTGCTCGGCCTGACCCAGACGGGTCAGCCAGTCCTGGGCTTCATCAGCATGGGCTGGAACAATGAACCAGCCACTGAGCAGAAGCGAAAGTAGAGGTATGGCGCGCATGATCCTCCTTAACGGTTTTCCATGCTTGCTGCACGCGCATAAGGCAAGGCGCTTTCAGTACCTTTCAGCGCAGCCTGCTGGGCATGCTGGCGCAGATAGCCTGGCAGACGCTGGTCATGCCAGCCTGGCTGGCCTTGCAGTACGCCATTAGCCATCGGGCCTGTGGTTTCCGAGCTCTCTTTATAGCCTGCCAGAACAGCCGGACCTTTGACCTGTGGAGCGGTCAGGGATGGCTGATTGGACTGCTGAGCCAGCTCGACACCGGCGATTTCGTCCTGATTGTACAGGCGAACACCGGCCAATACGGCAACGGTCACCGAGGCCGCAACGGCCAGACGACCCAAGTTGCGCCAAGGACCACGGGATACTTTGGCTGGAGCCGTTTCGTCTTCCAGCGCAGCAGAAACTGCCGCAGCAATGTCCAGACGCGGAAGCAGCAGATCCTTGTGCATGGCTGCCCGAGCGATCTGATAACGAGCCCAGGTCTCACGGGTTTCAACATCGTCCAGTGCATTGATCACTCGACGCAATTCCAGTTCGTCCGCTTCGTTATCCATCACTGCGGACAGCGATTCCTGCAGGGCTTCACGACTCATGGCGTTCCTCTCTTGGCTGTCGCCGCTGTCTCAGTTTTCCTGCAACAACGGCTGCAGGGCTTTATCGATGGCCTCCCGGGCGCGGAAGATCCGGGAGCGCACGGTACCCACCGGACACTGCATGACGCTCGCAATGTCCTCGTAACTCAGACCATCGAATTCACGTAAAGTTAAAGCCGTACGCAAATCCTCTGGCAGTTGCTGAATGGTTCGATGGACGGTGCCTTCGATCTCATCCCGCAGCAATGCGCGCTCCGGTGATTCGAGATCCTTGAGGCCATGATCGCCATCGTAGAACTCTGCGTCTTCAGAACTTACATCGCTATCCGGCGGCCGGCGGCCGCGTGAAACCAGATAGTTTTTTGCCGTGTTGATGGCAATGCGGTAAAGCCACGTATAGAACGCGCTGTCTCCGCGAAAGTTTCCTAGCGCTCGGTAGGCCTTGATAAAGGCTTCCTGAGCCACATCCTGGGCTTCATGGGTGTCGTGCACGAAACGCACGATCAACCCGAGAATTTTGTGCTGATATTTCAGCACCAGCAGATCGAAAGCTCGCTTGTCGCCACGCTGAACGCGCTCGACCAGCTGCTGATCCTCTTCCTGGGTTAGCATGAACACTCCTCGATAAGCATGGAGGAGGCTTGCATAACTAAACGACCAGACTTGCAAACATAGACTCGGGCTTTTCGCAAAAGTTCTCCCCCTCCAGGCAAGTTTCCTGCGGGCTCTGATTTGGCACGCACGAAAAACGCAGCGCGGGATAAACCGGCTGCGCGAATAATCTTGTCATCGGTTCGCCGGCAAGAACCCAATCGCAGGTTCTGCATTGAAGCCGACACTGTCCCGTGTTTCAGGCAACTGTCTATTGATCTTGGGCCTCTGGCAAAAGTTCCAATTATTTATAGCCATGCTGAAGCGACATTGAGCGACCATGCGTTGAAAAAGCGTGTTTCATCTTCGATACAGTCGCCTTTTCCCAAAACGACGGAAAAAAACACCCGACGAAGCGTCAAGCATTTGTCGTCACAGTAGTTTCACAATGCCATACGAGCCCGGCTATTGTGCCGCTCCACCCCTCTATATACTAGTGGGCTGCGTGGCTGTCTTGACTCGCCGATCCAGCTGTCTTGCGCCACCCCCGATCCGGGTCGCTTTGAGCGGAATCCTGAAATGAGCCAACAGTTTCAACACGATGTTCTGGTGATTGGCAGCGGCGCTGCCGGTTTGAGTCTCGCGCTGACCCTGCCGGGTCATTTGCGCATTGCCGTATTGAGCAAGGGCGATCTGGCCAACGGCTCGACCTACTGGGCCCAGGGCGGCGTCGCTGCCGTGCTGGACGACACCGATACTGTCGAATCCCACGTTGACGACACCCTGAACGCCGGCGGCGGCCTGTGCCATGAAGACGCGGTGCGCTTCACCGTCGAACACAGTCGCGAAGCCATTCAGTGGCTGATCGACCAAGGCGTCCCCTTCACCCGCGACGAACAGTCCGGCACCGAAGACGGTGGTTTCGAGTTTCACCTGACCCGCGAAGGCGGTCACAGTCATCGGCGCATCATCCACGCCGCCGATGCCACGGGCGCCGCGATTTTCACCACCCTGCTCTCCCAGGCCAGGCAGCGCACCAATATCGAGTTGCTTGAGCAGCGGGTCGCCGTTGATCTGATCACCGAACGACGCCTGGGCATGGACGGCGAGCGTTGCCTTGGCGCCTACGTACTCAATCGTGCAACCGGTGAAGTCGATACCTACGGCGCGCGCTTCGTGATCCTCGCGTCCGGCGGTGCGGCCAAGGTCTACCTCTATACCAGCAACCCCGACGGCGCCTGTGGCGATGGCATCGCCATGGCCTGGCGTTCGGGCTGCCGGGTGGCGAACCTGGAATTCAACCAGTTCCACCCCACCTGCCTGTATCACCCGCAGGCCAAGAGTTTCCTGATCACCGAGGCGTTACGCGGCGAAGGTGCTCATCTGAAGCTGCCCAACGGCGAACGCTTCATGCCGCGCTTCGACAAACGCGCCGAACTGGCGCCGCGCGACATCGTTGCACGGGCCATCGACCATGAAATGAAGCGTCTGGGCGTCGACTGCGTCTATCTCGACATCAGTCACAAGCCCGAGGCCTTCATCAAAAGCCACTTCCCAACCGTCTACGAGCGTTGCCTGGGCTTTGGCATCGACATCACCAAACAGCCGATTCCGGTCGTGCCGGCAGCGCACTACACCTGCGGCGGCGTGATGGTCGACCAGCACGGTCGCACCGATGTCCCGGGGCTGTATGCGATTGGTGAGACCAGCTTCACCGGTTTGCACGGCGCCAACCGCATGGCCAGCAATTCGCTGCTCGAATGCTTCGTCTATGCCCGTTCGGCTGCGGCGGACATTGTTGCGCAACTGGATGACATCACCGCCCCGCATGCCCTGCCGGAGTGGGACGCCAGTCAGGTGACCGACTCCGACGAAGACGTGATCATCGCGCACAACTGGGACGAGCTGCGGCGCTTCATGTGGGACTACGTGGGCATCGTGCGCACCAACAAGCGCCTGCAACGGGCGCAGCACCGTGTGCGTCTGTTGCTGGATGAGATCGACGAGTTCTACAGCAATTATAAAGTCAGCCGCGACCTGATCGAGCTGCGCAACCTGGCGCAAGTCGCTGAACTGATGATCTGCTCGGCCATGGAACGCAAGGAAAGTCGCGGCCTGCATTACACCCTCGACTACCCGGACCTGCTGCCCGAAGCACTCGACACTATTCTGGTGCCGCCCACCTACGCCGGCTGAATTTGAGCCGCACTCGCAGGCGTCGGTGCACATCCGCCGCCTGCGCGTCGCGTGGTACGCAGATCGATCTGACGCGCCATTCCCCACGCAAACGAAACCGCAGCACCACGATCAGTGGCAGCGCCAGGCTGTCGGGGCGCAGTTGCGCGGCTTGCCAGCCACCCGCCTGACTCCACAACTGCCAGCCATCGGCATCACGCCGCAAACCGCAAAATGCGTCGGAATGCGTCAACAGCACCTGCCGTGGCAGCACCCAGAACCCATGCGTCAGACAGGCAAAAACCCCGAGCAGACTGGCCCAGAGTGGAATCGAAAGCACAAACAAGGCACCCAGGGCGAACGCCTGGGCCAACAGATACGCCGCCAGCAACTGCCGTGAGGCATGCCAGCGGCATTCGAACGTGTTACTTGGGCTGAACACGGTCCAGAATCATCCGGACCATGCGCTGCAGCTCAGGGTCTTCGGATTCGCTGCGCTCCATGAACCAGCCGAACATGTCCTGATCCTCACAGGTCAGCAGACGGACATACAAATCGCGATCGACCTGATTGAGGTGCGGATACACCTCTTGCACGAACGGCACCAGCAGCACGTCAAGTTCCAGCATGCCGCGGCGGCTGTGCCAGAAGAGGCGATTGAGTTCAACTTGTTCGACCATGGAGCCCTCCTCAAATAGGCGCGCAGTATACAGGCCCGGCGCGGGTCGCACAGTCGGCTTTGGTCGGGCACCACCGATCCTTTATCAACTACCCATTTCAACAACGCGCCCTTATGATGTGCCCCAGACTTTTTTACCCTGCGATGACCCATGGCCGATTCTGCTTTTTTCTGCACCCTGTCTCATGAAGGCGTACTCGCGGTTCGCGGCGTGGATGCCGGCAAATTCCTGCAAGGCCAATTGACCTGCAACCTCAATTACCTCAGTGACAGTCAGGCCAGCCTTGGCGCGCGCTGCACGCAAAAAGGCCGGATGCAGTCCAGCTTCCGCATTCTGCTCGAAGGTGACGGCGTGCTGCTGGCGATGGCCAGCGAGCTGCTGGAGCCGCAACTGGCGGACCTGAAAAAGTACGCTGTATTTTCCAAATCGAAATTGACCGACGAAAGCGTCGCCTGGGTGCGCTTTGGCCTGGAACACGGCGACGCAGCCCTGGCCGGCCTCGGCCTGGACCTGCCGGCCGAAACCGACAGCGTGGTGCGCAGCGCCGGCCTGATCGCCATTCGCGTCTCGCCCAATCGCGCCGAACTCTGGGTACCCGCCGATCAGGCCGATACCCTCAAGGCCAAATTGGCCGCGACCCTGCCTGAAGGCACACTGAACCAATGGTTGCTGGGCCAGATCCGTGCCGGTATCGGTCAGGTCATGCCGACCACCCGCGAACTGTTCATCCCACAGATGCTCAACCTGCAAGCCGTCGGCGGCGTGAGCTTCAAGAAAGGTTGCTACACCGGCCAGGAAATCGTCGCGCGCATGCAGTACCTGGGCAAGCTCAAACGACGCCTGTATCGCGTACAACTGGACGCGACTGAACTGCCGGAGCCGGGCACCCCGCTGTTCGCTCCAAGCCACAGCAGTGCCATCGGCGAAGTGGTGCTGGCCGCCCGCGCCGAAGAAAAGATTGAACTGCTGGCGGTGTTGCAGGCCGAAGCTGCCGAAGCGGGTGATCTGCACCTGGGCGCCCTCGAAGGCCCCGCGCTGCATTTGCTCGACTTGCCCTACGAACTGGATCGCGACCGCGAAATCCAGCGCTGATCGCAGCCTTGTTGCAACACCCTAGAGAATCCACATGAGCGAGCTGGCGGATAAGGTCCAACAGGATTTGGTTGAGGCCATCGATAACGATGACCTGGTTCTGCCAACGTTACCGGAAGTGGCCCTGCAAATTCGCAAGGCCGCCGAAGACCCGGAGATCAGCGTCAGCACCCTGAGCAAAGTCATCGGCCGAGACACGGCGCTGTCGGCGCGCCTGATCAAAGTGGTCAACAGCCCGCTGCTGCGCGCCACGCAGGAAGTCACCGACCTGCACACCGCCATCACTCGGCTGGGCGTGAATTACAGCAGCAATCTGGCCATCGGCCTGGTGATGGAACAGATCTTCCACGCCCGCTCCGACGTGGTCGAACAGAAGATGCGCGAAGTCTGGCGCAAGAGCCTGGAAATCGCCGGCGTCAGCTACGCCCTGTGCCGCCGGCATACCCAACTCAAACCCGACCAGGCGGCATTGGGCGGCCTGGTGCATCAGATCGGTGTGCTGCCGATCCTGACCTACGCCGAAGATCACTACGAACTGCTGTCCGACCCGGTCAGCCTCAACCACGTGATCGACCACATTCACCCGCTGCTGGGCGACAAGCTGCTGCGGGTCTGGGAGTTTCCCGAGCAACTGGTGGCGTTGCCGGGGCTGTACCTGGATTTCAAACGCGACTCGGCGCACATCGATTACGTCGATCTGGTGCAAGTGGCGAGCCTGTATTGCCACAAGGACAGCGATCATCCGTTTGCGCGGATCGATCCGCTCAGTGTGCCGGCGTTCAGGAAACTTGGGATCGATCCGGAGAACAAGCAATTGTGTGCAGATCTGGAAGAGTCGCGGACGATGTTTTACTGATCCTCGTGGCGAGGGGGCTTGCTCCCGCTGGGCTGCGAAGCGGCTCCAAAACCAGGCGGCCTCGCTTCATCAGGCAAACCGTGCACTCAGGGATCACGACTACTGCGCAGCGGAGCGGGAGCAAGCTCCCTCGCCACAAAAGCCATCTCGGCTGCTATCCGGCAATAAAACTCACCCGAACCTTCAAACCGGCCTGCTCGCCATCATGCAAGGTGATCTGCGCCAGATGCGCCCGGCAGATCTCTCCCACAATCGCCAACCCCAGCCCGGAACCCGCGACCTGTTGATTGCGCCGGTAGAAGCGCTCAAACACCCGGTCACGCTCTTCCAGCGGAATCCCCGGGCCGTCATCTTCGACCTCAAGTACCGCCGGTGCCGCCACCCGCAGAATCACGTTACCGCCCGGCGGGGTATGCGCCAGCGCGTTGTCCACCAGATTGCTCAGCAGTTCATTGAGCAATGTCGGCTCGCCGCGCAACCACACCGGTTCATCCGCCTCCAGCGCCAACGCGACGCCGCGCGCATGAGCCAAGGGTGCCATGGCCATGCCCAGCTCACGGGCCAACTGGCTCAGATCGAGCAGTTGCGCGCCGCCCTCGGCAATTGCCCGGGCACCGTTTTCCACCCGCGCCAGCGACAGCAGTTGATTGGCCAGGTGGGTCAGCCGGTCAGTGCTCTGTGCCGATGACTCCAGGGTACTGCGCCAGATTTCCGGTTCGCTGGAACGCAGTCCCAGTTCCAGCCGTGCCTTCAACGCCGCCAAGGGCGTGCGCAGCTCGTGCGCAGCATCGGCAATGAACTGCGCCTGACGCTCGAACTGGCCGCGCAAACGCTCGGTGAAATGGTTAAGCGCCTGAACCAGCGGCCACAATTCCCGTTGCACTTCCACCAGCGGCAGCGGCCGCAAATCATCAGGCTGACGCTCCTCCACCGCCGTGCGCAAACGCTCCAGCGGGCGCAGCGCGGCACTGACCGCAAACCACACCAGCAACAGCGCGCCGATGGCCAGCATGCCCAGGCGCAACAGGGTGTCGGCCGCCAGACTACGGGCCATGCTGACTCGTGCCTCGTCGGTTTCAGCCACACGGATTTCCGCCATGCCGTTCATGTTCGGTTCGGTGACGGCTTTGAGCAGGCTGACCACGCGCACGTTTTGCCCACGGTACGTCGCGTTGTAGAAACGCGCCAATGCTGGGTAATCGTCGGTGCGTGGCGTACCGGGCGGCGGCCCGGGCAGGTTTTCATAGCCGGAAATCAGCTTCTGATGAATGTCGTTGACCTGGTAATAAATCCGCCCGGCGCTGTCATAGGCGAAGGTATCGAGGGCTACATAAGGCACGTCGGCGCTGAGTGTGCCGTCGCGCTGCGACAGGCCCGCGGCGATGGTCCGGGCGGAGGCCAGCAAGGTGCGGTCGTAAGCCGTGTCGGCGGCTTCGCGTCCGTTCCAGTAAGCGCTCAAGCCACTGGCGAGCATCAGCACCACCAGCAGCAATGCAAGGTTCCACAGCAACCGCCAGCGCAGGCTGCTGGGCTTATGCATCGCGGCTTTCCAGCAGGTAACCGAGGCCGCGGAACGTCACGATCGCCACCGGCTGGCCGTCGAGTTTCTTGCGCAGGCGATGCACGTAGATTTCGATGGCATCGGGGCTGGCTTCTTCGTCGAGGCCAAACACTTGAGCCGCCAGTTGCTCCTTGCTCATCACCCGGCCCGGGCGGGCGATCAACGCTTCGAGCACCGCCTGCTCGCGCGAGGTCAGGGTCAGCAGTTCTTCGCCGAGGCTGAAGCGCCGGGTGTCGAGATCATAGGCCAGCACGCCGCAACGCTGCTGACGTTCGCCGCCGAGCACACTGCGCCGCAGCAGGGCTTTGACCCGGGCTTCGAGTTCGGTCAATTCGAACGGTTTGGCCAGGTAATCGTCAGCACCGAGATTCAGCCCGTGGACCCGGTCCTTCACGTCGCTGCGCGCTGTCAGCATCAATACCGGCAGGTTTTTACCGCGCGCGCGCAGGCGCGCCAGCACCTCGAAACCGTCCATGCGCAGCAGGCCGACATCAAGGATCGCCATCGCGTATTCCTCACTGCTCAGGGCCAGGTCGGCAGCCACGCCATCGTGCAACACGTCCACGGTAAGACCGGTGCTCTTGAGCGCCTGAGCAACACTTTCGGCCAGTTGCAGATGGTCTTCGACGAGCAGAACACGCATGGATCTCTACCTCATTCAGGGATGGCCGACGCCATTCTTTGCCGCGGAGTTTACAGCCGCAACCGCCGCTGTGAAGCCCGAAAACCGTGAAATACAACTGAAAGGTTAGTGAAAGGTTAGCCCGTTAGAGTCGGCTCACGGACAGTTTCGACTGCCGTCGCTGCTGCCACACAGCGATACGAAAAACGCCTCGAAGCGTTTTCGACCAATAAGAACAATAAACGGAGTACACCGCGCATGCCGTCCTTGCAGACCAGGGCTCTCACGCCCGCTCGCCCTTCGCGTATCAGCCACACCGCCCTCGCCAGTGCCGCCGCCCTCGCCGGTTTTTCGCCGCTGAGCTACGCCGACTTCATCAAAGACAGTTCCGCCACCTTCGAAACCCGCAACATGTACTTCAACCGCGACTTTCGCGACGGCACCAGTGCCCAGCAAAGCAAGCGGGATGAATGGGCGCAGGGGTTCATGCTCAACCTGCAATCGGGTTACACCGACGGCACCGTGGGGTTTGGTGTCGATGCACTGGGCATGCTCGGGGTCAAACTTGATTCGAGTCCGGACCGTACCGGCACCGGCCTGTTGCCGACCCACGATGACGGGCGCGCCGCCAACGAATATTCCAAGGTCGGCCTGACCGGGAAAGTGAAAATCTCCGCCACCGAACTGAAAATCGGCAGCCTGGTTCCGGAGCTGCCGATCCTCAAACCGAACGACGGGCGCATCCTGCCGCAGACCTTTGAAGGTGGTTTGCTGACCTCGAAAGAGATCAAGAACCTGACCTTCACCGGTGGCCGTCTGGACAAGGCCAAGGATCGCGACAGCACCGATTTCGAGGACATCGCCCTCAACAACAAGAACAGCCGCTTCGCTGGCACCGTGGCCGGCAAGCATTTCGACTTTGCCGGCGTGGACTACAAGTTCACCGACAAGATCACCGGCAGTTACCACTTCGCCCAACTCGATGAAGTCTACAACCAGCACTTCTTCGGTCTGGTCGCCTCGCGGCCGATGGGCCCGGGCACGTTCGCCACCGACCTGCGCTTTGCGGTCAGTGACGATCAGGGCGCGGCCCGGGGTGGCAAGATCGACAACCGCTCGCTCAACGGTCTGGTCAGCTACGCCTTGAGCGGCCACAAGTTCAGCGCCGGTTATCAGCACATGTCCGGCGACAGCGCCTTCCCGTATGTCGACGGCAGCGACCCGTATCTGGTCAACTTCGTACAGATCAACGACTTCGCCGGCGCCGAAGAACGCTCGTGGCAAGCCCGTTACGACTTCGACTTCGCGCGCCTGGGCATTCCCGGCCTGTCGTTCATGAGCCGTTACCTGAGCGGTGACAACATCAAGCTCAAGAATGGCGAAGAAGGCAAAGAGTGGGAGCGCAACACCGAGATCAAATATGTCGTACAAAGCGGCGCCTTGAAGGATGTCGCCGTGCGTTTGCGTAATGCCACTTACCGCTCCAACTACTCGGCTCGCGATGCAGACGAAGTGCGTTTGCTGGTGAGCTATAGCGTTGCACTTTGGTAATTGATTGAAACGTCGAAGACCAAGATCAAAAGATCATCCGATCGCGGCCCGAGCCTTCGGCAGCTCCTACACAAAGCCCCTACAACAAGAAACTGTGGAGAGACCAATGAATTTGTCACTGCGTAAAGTTGCACTGACCGCCAGTTGCATCCTGTTTGCCGGCCAACTGATGGCCGAGCCGAAACGCCCGGAATGCATCGCCCCGGCCTCCCCCGGCGGAGGGTTCGACCTGACCTGCAAACTGGCGCAGAGCGCGCTGGTCAACGAAAAACTGCTGACCAAACCAATGCGCGTGACCTACATGCCCGGCGGTGTCGGCGCGGTCGCGTACAACGCAGTCGTCGCTCAGCGCCCGGCCGACGCCGGCACGCTGGTGGCGTGGTCCAGCGGCTCGCTGCTGAACCTGGCGCAAGGCAAGTTCGGCCGTTTCGATGAAACCAACGTGCGCTGGTTGGCCGCCGTCGGCACCAGCTACGGCGCCATCGCGGTGAAAAGCGATTCGCCCTACAAGACGCTCGACGATCTCGTCAAAGCACTGAAGAAAGATCCGAGCTCCGTGGTGATCGGTTCCGGCGGCACCGTCGGCAGCCAGGACTGGATGCAGACCGCACTGATCGCCAAGGCCGCCGGGATCAACCCGCGTGACCTGCGTTACGTTGCCCTCGAAGGTGGCGGCGAAATCGCCACCGCCCTGCTTGGCGGTCACATCCAGGTCGGCAGCACCGACATTTCCGACTCCATGCCGCATATCCAGAGCGGCGACATGCGTCTGTTGGCAGTGTTCGCCGACAAACGCCTGGACGAGCCGGAAATGAAAGACATCCCGACCGCCCGCGAGCAAGGCTATGACATCGTCTGGCCGGTGGTGCGCGGTTTCTACCTCGGGCCAAAAGTCAGCGACGAAGACTACGCCTGGTGGAAAGACGCCTTCGACAAACTGTTGGCCTCGGAAGACTTCGCCAAGCTGCGCGATCAGCGTGAACTGTTCCCGTTCGCCATGACCGGCCCGGAGCTGGACACCTACGTGAAGAAGCAGGTCGCGGACTACAAGGTGCTGGCCAAAGAGTTCGGCCTGATTCAGTGATCGTCTCTGTCTAGCGGCCGTGGCCTCGCGCATCGAGGCCACGGCACAGGAGTTCCCCATGCTCTTACAACGCATTTTCGCCTCGGTGCTGTTGCTGGCCTGCGTCGGCCTGGCCCTGATGGCGTGGCCGTATCAAGCGGCTTTTTCCTACGAACCGGTGGGCCCACGCGCCTTTCCTCTGCTGATGCTCGGCCTGATGGGCCTGGCGCTGCTGTACATGGTGTTTCGTCCGGCGCCCATCAAACACAGTGAAGACGAGCCACCACTGGATCGCCAAACCCTGACCAAGATCGCTATCTGCGTCGTCCTGTTGCTGGTGTTCGCCGGTACTTTCGAACCGCTGGGTTTCATCGTCGCCAGCATCATCACCGGCGTTCCGATGGCTCGCCTGTACGGCGGCCGCTGGTTGCCGAGCGTGGTGATCATCAGCCTGATGGCCGTCGGTCTTTACCTGTTGTTCGACCGTTTGATGGACGTTCCGCTGCCCCTGGGCCTGCTCAGCGTTCTGGAGAACTGATATGGATACTCTTGGCTATTTGGGTCAGGGTTTCGGCGTCGCGCTGAGCCCGTACAACCTGGTGACCGCGCTGTGCGGCACGCTGATCGGCACCGTCGTCGGCCTGCTGCCGGGCCTGGGCCCGATCAACGGCGTGGCATTGTTGATCCCGATCGCATTCGCCCTCGGCCTGCCGCCGGAATCGGCGCTGATCCTGCTCGCAGCGGTGTATCTGGGTTGCGAATACGGCGGTCGGATCAGCTCGATCCTGCTGAACATTCCAGGCGAAGCCTCCACCGTAATGACCACCCTGGACGGCTACCCGATGGCCCGCAAAGGTCTGGCCGGTGTTGCGCTGTCGCTGTCGGCGTGGAGTTCGTTCATCGGCGCGTTCATCGCCACCTGCGGCATGGTGCTGTTTGCCCCGCTGCTGGCGAAATGGGCGATTGCCTTCGGGCCAGCGGAATACTTCGTGTTGATGGTGTTTGCGATTGTCTGCCTCGGCGGCATGGCCGGTGACCGACCGTTGAAGACGTTTATTGCGGCGCTGATCGGGCTGTTCCTGTCGACGGTCGGCATCGACGCCAACAGCGGCGTATACCGCTTCACCGGCGACAACATTCACCTGACTGACGGCATCCAGTTCGTCGTGCTGGTGTTGGGCCTGTTCTCGATCAGCGAAATTCTTCTGCTGCTGGAAAAAACCCACCACGGCCAGGAAGCGGTGAAAGCCACCGGCCGGATGATGTTCAACTTCAAGGAAGCGGCGTCGGTGTTCGTCGTGAACCTGCGTTGCGGCGTACTCGGCTTCATCATGGGTGTATTGCCGGGGGCGGGGGCGACCCTTGCCAGTGCCGTGGCCTACATGACCGAGAAACGTCTTGCCGGCACCAGCGGCAAGTTTGGTGAGGGTGACGCCCGTGGCCTCGCCGCACCGGAAACCGCCATCGGCGGCGCCGCCTGCGGTGCGCTCGTGCCGATGCTGACCCTCGGCGTACCCGGCTCGGGCACCACGGCGGTAATGATCGGCGCCCTGTCGCTGTACAACATCACCCCGGGTCCACTGTTGTTCCAGCAACAACCGGACATCGTCTGGGGCCTGATCGCGTCGCTGTTCATTGCCAACATCATGCTGGTGATCCTGAACATCCCGATGATCCGTATCTTCACCCGCATCCTCGCCGTGCCGAACTGGGCACTGGTGCCGGTCATCGCGATCATCACCGGGATCGGCGTCTACGCGGTGCACGCCACCACGTTCGACCTGTTCCTGATGATCGGTATCGGCATCTTCGGCTACATCCTGCGCAAGCTGGATTTCCCGCTGTCACCGCTGCTGCTGGGGTTCATCCTTGGCGAACTGATGGAGCAGAACCTGCGTCGCGCCCTGTCGATCTCCAACGGTGCGCTGGAAATCCTCTGGTCGAGCCCGATCACCGTCGGCTGCTGGGTGCTGACGGGGATCATGCTGCTGATGCCGATCATCCGTATCTGGCGCAAACGCGCGGCCGCGCAACGCGCCATCGCCGATGTCTGATCGCTCCTCCCTCAGAAGCTGGTGGGCCACACCGCTGGTCGGTCTGCTTGGCGGTTTTATCGCCAGCCAGATCGGCTGGCCTCTGCCCTGGATGGTCGGCTCGTTGCTGGCGATCATCCTGGTGCGCTGCCTGACCCCGTGGCAACTCACGGAAATCCCCGGCGGCCGCAAATGCGGCCAATGGATCGTCGGCATCGGCATCGGCCTGCACTTCACCCCGCTGGTGATGGAACAGGTACTGAGTCATTTCGGTTTGATCTTCTTCGGTGCACTGGTCACCAGCCTGTCGGCAGTCGTCGGCGTGTGGTTGATGCGCCGCACCGGCGAGGATCGCGCTACGGCATTTTTCTCGAGCATGCCCGGCGGCTCCGGGGAGATGGTCAACCTCGGCGCGCGCAATGGCGCGATGCTCAGCCATGTGGCGGCGGGGCAAAGTCTGCGGGTGCTGGTGGTGGTGCTGTGCGTGCCGGCTGCGTTCAAGTACCTGTTGGGCGACGGCACGCCGATTGCCCACGCCGGCAACGTCGATTGGCGCTGGCTGGCGATTCTGTTTCCTGCAGGTGCCCTGCTCGCCTGGCTCTGGCAGCGTCTGCGTCAACCCAATCCCTGGCTGTTCGGGCCGTTGCTGGTCAGTGCGACGGTGAGCATTGCCTGGGATTTGCACATTGGCTTGCCCGACGGCGGCAGCCAGATCGGCCAGTGGCTGATCGGCAGCGGACTGGGCTGTCACTTCAACCGACAGTTTTTCCGCCGCGCGCCTTCATTCATGGGCCGTACGTTGATCGGCACGGCGCTGACCATGTTGATCGCGACCCTGGCGGCGCTGGGCCTGAGCGCGCTGACCCATCTGGATCTGCGTTCGCTGACGCTGGGCATGATGCCCGGCGGGATTGCCGAGATGAGCCTGACGGCGGAAACCCTGCAACTGTCGGTGCCGCTGGTGACGGCGATGCAGGTGATGCGGCTGCTGTTTGTGCTGTTTCTGGCGGAGCCGTTGTTCAAGTACTGGAACCGTAATCCCGAGTAACACCGAGTCGACTTCATCGCGAGCAGGCTCACTCCTACAAGAGAACACATTTCAATGTAGGAGTGAGCCTGCTCGCGATGAGGCCCACCCGTTCAACACTCAAACGGGCGGCAACCGCCACTCGATCGGCGCCTCACCATTCTGCTCCAGAAACTTGTTGGTCCGGCTGAAATGTCCGCAGCCCAAGAAGCCGCGATAAGCCGACAGCGGCGACGGGTGCACGGAGGTCAGCACCAGGTGCTTGGTCGCATCGATCAGCTTCTGTTTACTCTGCGCATGCGCGCCCCACAGCATGAACACCAGATGCGGCTGCCGCTCGCTGACCAGTTCAATGATCCGGTCGGTGAAGAACTGCCAGCCCTTGTCCTTGTGTGCGTTAGCGTTGGCACGCTCGACGGTCATGGTGGTGTTGAGCATCAACACGCCCTGATCGGCCCAGCTCTGCAGGTAGCCATGGTTGGGGATGTCGATATTCAGGTCGCGTTTCAACTCTTTATAGATGTTGACCAGCGACGGCGGTGCCGGCACACCCGGCTGCACCGAAAAGCACAAGCCATGGGCCTGGCCCGGACCGTGATACGGGTCCTGGCCAAGGATGACGACTTTCACCTTGTCCAGCGGCGTGGAGTTCAGTGCGTTGAAAATCAGCGGTCCCGGCGGATAGATTTCCTTGCCGGCCGCCCGCTCCTGCTGCAGAAAGTTGCGCAACTCTGCCATGTAAGGCTGGTCGAACTCAGCACGCAGTGCCTCCTTCCAGCTCGGTTCGAGTTTGATACGGTCGTCAGCAGTCATGGTTACATCCGGCGAAAACAATTGGGGCGAACCCTAGGAAACCCGCCCATGCTTGTCAATTGATCTGACGCAGATCCGGCACTTTCCCACACAGCGATCATACTGATCGTTCAAATTCCCGATCGAGGTCACGATGAATCTGCACTTCGAAGAACTCACCGGCACAGACGGCGCCCGCCTCGGGATCGCCAGCCTGGATGCTGAAAAGTCGCTCAACGCGCTGTCCTTGCCGATGATCAACGCCCTGAGCGACAAACTGAACGCCTGGGCCAAGGATCCGCAAATCGTCTGCGTATTGCTGCGCGGCAATGGCGCCAAGGCGTTCTGCGCCGGCGGCGAGGTGCGCAGCCTGGTGGAGGCCTGCCGCGCCCACCCCGGTGAAGTCCCGCCACTGGCCGCGCAGTTTTTCGCCGCGGAATATCGGCTGGACTACAGCCTGCACACCTACCCCAAACCGCTGATCTGCTGGGGCCACGGTTACGTGCTCGGCGGCGGCATGGGCCTGCTGCAAGGCGCGAGCACGCGGATCGTCACGCCGAGCAGCCGTTTGGCGATGCCGGAGATCAGCATTGGCCTGTATCCGGACGTGGGCGCCAGTTGGTTTCTCTCGCGGCTACCCGGCAAGCTCGGGCTGTTCCTCGGTTTGACCGGTGCGCACATGAACGGTCGTGATGCGATCGATCTGGATCTGGCCGACCGCTTCCTGCTCGACGAACAGCAGCCGGAACTGATCGAGGGCCTGCTGCAGTTGAACTGGCAGGAACAGACGCCGATGCAGCTCAACAGCCTGCTCAAGGCCTTGCAACAGGAAGCCGTGGCGCAACTGCCCGAGGCGCAGTGGTTACCGCGTCGTCAGCAAATCGACGAACTGCTCGACGTCAGCGATGTGGCTTGCGCCTGGAAAGCCATCAGTCTGCAGCGTGACAGCAGCGATCCGCTCATCGCCCGAGCGGCCAAGACTCTGAGCGAAGGTTCACCGCTGACCGCTCATCTGGTCTGGGAACAGATCATCCGCGCGCGGCACATGTCCCTCGCCGAAGTCTTTCAGATGGAATACACCCTGAGCCTCAATTGCTGCCGTCACCCGGAGTTCAGCGAAGGGGTGCGGGCGCGGCTGATCGACAAGGATCAGAAACCGCACTGGCATTGGCCGGACATCAATAACGTTCCGGACGCAGTGGTCGAGGCGCATTTTCACAAGGTGTGGGAAGGCCGGCATCCGTTGGCGGATCTGACGGTTTACTGATTGCCCGGCAAATCGCAGGCACAAAAAAAGCGGCGCTCAATGCGCCGCTTTTTTGTTTGCGGATGATTACCAGCGACCGCCTCGCCCGTCGTGGTCACCGCGGTTACCGTGATGATCACGCCCGCCCCGGTCGCGATCCCAACCGCCCCCGCGGTGGCCGTCCCAACGGCCACGATCATTGTCGTGCCAGCGGCGGCTCTCGTAGTAGCGCGGCGCGGGCTGGTAGTAACGGGGCGCCGAGTAGTAACGCGGAGCCGGCTGGTAGTAGCGTGGCGCCGCCTGGTAATAGCGCGGGGCCGAGTAATAGGTGCTGCCACCGCGGTAGTAATTGCCGCCACCGCCGTAGTACGCCGGTGCGGGTGAGGTGTAGACCTGCGAGCTGTAATAACTGTCTGCGTAGGAGTAGGGAGCGCAACCGGCAACGGAAAACATCATCGCAGCAAGTAGAAGAATTCGTCGATACATGGCGGCCTCCTGGACCGCGGGTAGCCACACCAGCGACGCTGGCAGGCATCAGTCGTTTATTCGGTGACTGACGAAATATCTGACAGCGTTTTCCGTATCTGGTGCGTTTCCGTAACAAGTTGAAACAAGTGATTGATGAAATCCTGTTCATTTGGAAAACACTGTCATTTAGCCGCCGATCAGTGGTGACCACCGTGATAACCGCCGCCGTGATAACCGCGCCCATACCCGCCACGATAGCCGTAGCCACCGTTGTAATAGCGAGCGCCGCCGTAGTAACGCGGTCCGTAATAGCCACCGTGGTAATACGGCGAGTAATAGCCGGGATAGTAGTAAGTGGCGGGGTAAGCATCGTAGGGACCGGCGTAGTAATAACAACCGGACAAGCCCAGACCGAGCACGGCTCCCAGCAGCACTCGACGCAACCGTTTTGAAATACTCATGACGGCCTCCTGAAAGACCCACGGCCACAGCAGGACAGCGCAGCCGACACAGTTTTGACTGTCAGGTGCGGGGCAAGTGCCGGATTCGGACAGGCTTCAGATCAGTGGTGCTCCCCCCTTTCTGTAGGAGTGAGCCTGCTCGCGATGGCGATTTATTCCGCACATCATCGGAGCATTTCCCAGCGCTATCGCGAGCGGACTCACTCCTACAAATGGCGGGGCCACTTCAGGGGAATACAGGAACGACTATTAGCGCCGCACAGGGAGCAGTTATTTCCCGGCAGTGCCACTAGAATGCTGCCATCGGCTCATCTGCCAACGGAATCGCCCATGCCGCACAGATCTGCACTGTACTCGCAACGCTCGCTGGTTCTGACACTGGTTGCTCTGCTCGGCGCCGGCTTCCTCGCCACTTCGCTGCTCAGCTACTACGCCTCGCGGGCGTCGATCCGCGACAACATCGTCAACACCGAACTGCCGCTGACGTCCGACACGGTCTATTCGGAAATCCAGAAAGACCTCGTCAGACCGATCCTGATTTCCTCGATGATGTCGCGCGATACCTTCATGCGCGACTGGGTGGTGAACGGCGAAAAAGACCCGTTGCAGATGACCCGCTACCTCGACGAGGTCATGACCCATTACGGTGCCTACACCGCGTTCTTCGTCTCCAACAGCAGCCACACCTACTACCACGCCAAGGGTGTGCTCAAGCAGGTGAAGATCGATGAGCCGCGCGACGCCTGGTACTTTCGCGTACGCGACATGAAGACCCCGTATGAGATCAACGTCGACCCGGATCTGGCCAACAAGGACAACCTGACGTTCTTCATCAACTACAAGGTCTACGACTACGACAACCGCTTCATCGGCGCCGCCGGCGTGGGTCTGACGGTGGACGCGGTGATCAAGCTGATCGACAAATACCAACAGCGCTATCAACGCAGTGTTTACTTTGTCGACACCTTCGGCCGACTGGTACTGACTGGTGCCGAGGGCGGGCCGCAGGGGGCGCAGATCGGTCAGAGCCTCGGCGAACTCGAGAGCATGAAGGGCCTGGTCAGCCAGTTGCCCAAACCCCACAGCGGCAGTTACGAGTATTCCGCCCACGGTCAGGGGCATTTCCTCAACGTGCGGTTTATTCCGGAATTGAACTGGTACCTGTTCGTCGACAAGCGCGAGGACGGTGCACTCAGTGACATCCGTCAGTCGCTGTACCTCAACCTGTTGATCTGTCTGCTGGTGACGCTGGGGGTGCTGGTCCTGCTCAATCGCGTGATCCGCCGTTACCAGCGCAAGATCCAGGCGCAGGCCACCCTCGACAGCCTCACCGAACTGCCCAACCGTCGTGGCTTCGACCTGCTCGCCGCACAAGCCCTGCACGAAGCGCACCGCGAGCCGAAGCCGCTGACTGCGCTGCTGCTCGACCTGGATCATTTCAAGACCCTGAACGACACCTACGGACACCTGGCTGGCGATCAAGTACTGATCGGTTTCGCCCGCGACCTGCAAAGTTGCCTGCGCCATTCCGACATCGTCTGCCGCTGGGGCGGTGAGGAATTCATCGTGTTGCTGAAGGACACCGACGGCGACACCGGTCAGAAAATTGCCGAGAAGATCCGCCAGCACGTCGAGCAACACGAATATGCCTACGATGACCACAGCCTGAGTCTGACCGTAAGCATCGGTGTCACCACCCTGTAAGCGGATGACACCTTGCACACCCTGCTGTCCCGGGCCGATCATGCGATGTACCGGGCCAAGCAAACTGGCCGTAACCGCACCTGCGTGGAAATGCCTCACTCGACTTATGCCTGATTCCGACGCTAAACCCGACCTCTGCCCCGCCTGCGGCGCCCGTAACGACTGCAGCCTGGCCGACCCGCGCACCGCCGACCAAGCCTGCTGGTGCTATGGCGTGAGCATCGACCCGGCGGTGCTCGAAGCACTGCCAGCGGCGCTGCGCGACAAATCCTGCCTGTGCCCGCGCTGCGCTCAGGTCGAAGCGCAACTACAAGCAGCAGCTCGGCCGATCCCGTAAGATGCGCGCCCCGTCATCGACTGATTCCTGAACATGCGCGTCGACCGCTTCCTCAGCAACCTGCCCCGCTACAACCGTCAACAGGTTCGCCTGTTGCTGGTGGAAAAGCGCGTGCGGATCGACGGAAAAGTCGTCAGCGACCCGCACAGCGAAGTGCTGGAGTTCAGCCGCGTCGAAGTCGACGAAGAAGTCCTGCAGCTCGGCAAACCGGCGCGCTACTTCATGCTGCACAAGCCGCCGGGTTGCGTCAGCGCCACCCGCGATCCGCAGCACCCCACCGTGCTCGACCTGATCGATGAACCGGACAAGGATGACCTGCACATCGCCGGTCGCCTGGACTTCAACACCACCGGGCTGATGCTGATCACCAACGATGGCGCCTGGTCGCGACGCCTGACCCAGCCGCAGACCAAACTGCCAAAAGTCTATTACGTCGAGACCGAACAGGAGATCGGGCCGGACTATGCGATCACGTTTGCCGAAGGCATCTACTTCGCTTTCGAAGACCTGACCACGCAACCGGCACAGCTCGACGTGCTTGGCCCGAGGACGGCGCGCCTGAGCATCGTCGAGGGCCGCTACCATCAGGTGAAGCGCATGTTTGGCTATTTCGACAATAAAGTGCTGCGCCTGCACCGCGAATCCATGGGGCCGCTGCAGCTCGATGACGCGCTAAAACCGGGCGAGTACCGTGCTTTGCGCACCGAAGAGATTCATTTGTTCTAAGCCGGCGACCGCTCAGCAGAAGTTGTCGAACAATTTACCAACGGCACTTGCGCGATCCCCATCCCACTGCTTGAATCAGGACGTCGGCCAAATTGTGACCGATGAGTCACAACATACATCCAAGAAACTTTTTGCCGGTTGTCAGCCCTCTGGGTTGTGCCTCAAACGGCAGACTGCCCGCCAATAACAATACCCGTCGACCGCAGTCATGGATCGACATGGGCCAAGCAAATTCCAGGCGTATGCCTACCTGTCACAAAGCTCGTGCAATCTCTATTTGCGCGCATACCCGCTTGCTTGCCAGGAGTCTTATGACATGAGGCCAGAAATCGCTGTGCTGGATATACAGGGTCAGTATCGGGTTTACACGGAGTTCTATCGCGCAGACGCCGCAGAAAAGACCATCATCCTGGTCAACGGCTCGATGGCCACGACTGCGTCGTTTGCACAGACTGTGAAAAACCTGCACCCGCAATTCAACGTGGTTTGCTACGACCAGCCCTACGCGGGCAGGTCAAAAATCCACAACCATCACGAGAAACATCTGACGAAGGAAGTCGAAGGGCAGATCCTGCTGGAGCTGATCGACCATTTCGGCGCGGAACACGTGCTGTCGTTCTCCTGGGGCGGCGCGGCCACCCTCGTTGCCCTGGCCCACCAGCCTCGGCGCATCGAGAAAGCCGTGATCAGCTCGTTCTCGCCAGTGATCAACGCACACATGCTGGATTACCTGGAACGCGGTGTCGATTACCTCGGCCAGCGCGACGGCGATCGCGTCGGGCACCTGGTCAACAGCACCATTGGCAAACACCTGCCGTCACTGTTCAAGCGCTTCAACTATCGCCACGTCAGCAGCCTGGCCGAGCACGAATACGGGCAGATGCATTTCCACATCAGTGACGTACTGCACAGCGATCGCCTGTGCTACCTGAATGCGGCAAAGAAGATCAACGTGCCGGTGCTGTTTCTCAACGGCGAATGGGATGAATACACCGCCGCCGAAGACGCCCGGATATTCGGCAACCACGTGGCACACAGCACCTTCACCACGCTGCAGGCCACCGGGCACTTCCTCGACATGGAGCACAAGGCCGCTTGCCGCGATAGCCAGAACGCCCTGCTCGGTTTCCTGAAACCGTCCCAGCAGTCGAGCCGAACGCGTTACTCGTTCGTTCAGGATCACCATGCACTGGCCATTTGAAAAAGTGTCGTCGCGAGCGAGTCGGCAGGCTCGAACATCAGCGTATCGCCCCTGCCCGACTCGCCCGCGAATGACCGTTTTCAACGCTGTAACGCGCTGCGAGCAAAAGAAAAACTTCAAATCCGCGCCCGACTCTGGTACAAAGTCAGCCGCTCTGAGCGGGTATAGTTTAGTGGCAAAACGAAAGCTTCCCAAGCTTTAGTTGAGGGTTCGATTCCCTCTACCCGCTCCACTCAATTGGGTCTCACGTCGAGGTTATGACGGGGGATGCAGGAACAGAAAAAACCGGCCTTCAGGGCCGGTTTTTTTGTGTCTGGGATTTACCTAGTGGCTCGGACAAGACCTGCAACATACCCATCATCCCGACTCCCCGCCCCAACCTAGACTGGTTCTTGCCACCGAGCCGAACACAGGACGATGACCGTTCGGTGGTTATAGTGTTGATCAAAAAGAATCAGTGGTTATAGCACCCACCAAGCACACCACAAGGAGGTGTTGTGAATAGCCGTTTTTTAATCGGCCAATTCGTCGCAGACGGTTGGTATCTGGTACGGGTCAGAGGCAGTCACCATCACTTCAAACATCCCATCAAACCGGGGATGGTTACAGTCCCGCACCCGAAAAAGGATCTGCTC
The DNA here is from genome assembly GCF_028830055.1 of Pseudomonas serboccidentalis. NCBI lineage: Bacteria > Pseudomonadati > Pseudomonadota > Gammaproteobacteria > Pseudomonadales > Pseudomonadaceae > Pseudomonas > Pseudomonas serboccidentalis. The sequence continues at coordinate 705,650 of NZ_CP101655.1, read as the reverse complement.
AAAAAAACGGCCATCCGCATTTTGAAACAGGCGCTGGCTTTCACTCACTCCGCCGACAGCGTCCAGGAGGACTACGAACATGCTTTACCCGATCGCAATTTCAATAGGTGATGAAGAACACGCCTGGGGAGTGGAAGTACCGGACATTCCCGGCTGCTTTTCTGCCGGCGATGATCTGGATGATGCCGTCGCGATGGCTCGCGAGGCCATTGAGGGTCATTTCGAAATTTTGGCCGAGGACGGTGCACCAATCCCACCCGCGAGCAAGCTTGGCGTGCATGTAGCGAACCCCCAATACGCGGGCTGTGCTTGGGCTGTGGTTGATATTGACGTCACCAAATACCTGGGCAAGGCGCAGAAACTCAACATCACACTGCCCGGCTATCTGCTCAACCGCATTGATGAATACGTGCTTCATCACCCGGAAGAGAAAAGCCGTTCGGGATTTCTCGCTTCAGCAGCGTTGAAGGTCTTGCAGCAAGGTTGAATGCGACTCCGGCTCTCCGCTAGCATTTCCTCATCACCCACCACCCTCCCCCTGCGCGGCCATCGACGAATACGCGTTTTCACTTTCGAGGGACTCCATGACGCGGCCACTGTGCCGCTGATGATCGAACTCAAAAGAGCACTTCTCCCATGACGCAAAACATTTATGACGATCCCGAATTTTTCCAGGGTTACAGCCAGATGAATCGCTCCATCGGCGGCCTCGATGCCGCGCCGGAGTGGCCGGCGCTCAAGGCGTTGCTGCCATCGATGCACGACTTGAATGTGGTCGACCTCGGCTGCGGGTATGGCTGGTTCAGCCGCTGGGCCAGTGAACACGGCGCCGCCCATGTGCTGGGGGTGGATGTATCGGAAAAGATGCTGGAGCGGGCGCGCGAAACCACCACGGCTGCGAACATTCGCTACGAACGCGCCGACCTTGAACTTCTCGACTTGCCCGCCTGCAGTTTCGATCTGGCCTACAGCTCGCTGGCATTGCACTACATCAGGGATTTACCGGGGCTGTTCGCTCATCTGTACGCGGCGCTGAAACCCGGTTCACACTTCGTGTTTTCCATTGAGCACCCGGTCTTCATGGCCCCGCGCAATCCGGGCTGGTTGATCGACAGTGACGGGCGCAAGCGCTGGCCGCTGGACAGTTATCAGATGGAAGGTGAGCGGGTGACCAACTGGCTGGCCGACGGGGTGATCAAGCAGCACCGCACGATGGGCACGCTGTTGAATTCGCTGATTGATGCCGGGTTCACAATTCGCCACGTCAACGAATGGGGCCCGAGCGATGCTGAGGTGGCGGCGCAACCGGCGCTGGCTGAAGAACGGGAGCGGCCGATGATGATGTTGGTGGCGGTGCAGCGCTAACTCACGGAATGCGCATTGTGGCGAGGGCGCTTGTTCCCGCTGGGGGCGAAGCACTACGAAGATCTTGGGCCTGCTACGCAGTCCAGCGGGAGCGAGCTCCCTCGCCACAGGATAGGTGTTTGTCTTTAGCGTGTCGCGACGATGAACAACCGCGGAAACGGTAACAGCACCGAACCATCCGCCAACGCCGGATACGCCTCGGCAACCGCCGCCAGATACTCCTGCAGATACTGCCCCCGCTCGTCTTCGCTCAGCGGCTTCAGAAACGGAATCAGGCCACTGCCCTTGAACCACTCCACCACTCCCGCCGCCCCGCCCGACAATTGATGGTGGTAGGTGGTGCGCCACACATCGACCCGTGAACAGTGCGGGCGCAACATCGAGAAGTACTCGCTGGCGCTCGCCATGTCGGTGCGCTGCCCGGCAGCGCCTGCCAGTTTGGCGGCCCATGGGCCGTTGGCGGCGACTTCACGCATCAGTCGATGGGAAGGCTCGTTGAGGTTGTCCGGCATCTGGATCGCCAGGCTGCCGCCGGGGGACAGTTTACCGGCCAGCGCCGGCAGCAGCGTCGCGTGATCCGGCAGCCACTGCAGTACTGCGTTGGCAAAGATCACATCGAACGGACCGGCATCAGCCCAACGGTCGATTTCGGCCACCTCGAACTGCAACTGCGGCAAGCGCTTGCGCGCGGCGTCGATCATGTCCGGCGAGCTGTCCAGGCCACTGACTTTTGCCTGCGCAAAACGCTGTACCAATAGCTCTGTCGAGTTGCCGGGACCACAACCGATATCAACCACCGTTCGCGCTTCGGCCGTGGGGATCGCTGCCAGCAGATCACGGGCCGGGCGAGTGCGTTCATCTTCGAAAGCGACGTATTGTTTGGCGGACCAACTCATGGCGTTCTCCTGTCGGGACATTCCAGCGGTTCGTCACGATACAGGCAGCCCGGCGAGCAGTTCCACAGTGACTCATTGCAAACGGTGTCAGCCAACGTCCTGCTTATCTCGGTTTCGTCGATTGTCATGTAATTTGCGACCGTCCGTCGAGCCAGACAAAAGCGTTTTTGACAGCTAAAAAAATCTACCTATAGTCAATTTGCGGCAGTCGGAAGGAACCCGATTACAGATGCATTCGTGCAAGGAGCGCGGCCTGCCCGTCCCTCATGACCGATGGGTTCCCCCAGTAGTGTGCTCGCAAAAGCCATACGGCAAGCAAGCGTCGTCGTGCCTGGATTGCAGTCCGACGTTCACTATGAAAAAGGAGCATTACCATGTCTCGAGTTACGGATATTCTGGTTTCCATCGACACCGAAACCATTCTGAAAAAGTATCCAAACATCAGCAAGGATCCGAAGAACCCCACGCTGATCGACTGGCATCATGTGTACATGGTCACCAACCAGGACAACGTCGTCAGCGGACAGGCCGGTGGCGAACTGGATCTCAAGGCGCAGGTCGGCGACCTGATCCGATGGCGTGAAACCAGCCTGTCGCAGAGCTTCGAACAGGCGGTGATTTTCTACAAGTTCATCGGCAACGCAGGGGCCGAACTGATCTCCCCACCCTCGCCGCGCAAGGCCACAGCGTGCGTTGCAGTGCCGAATCGCGAAAATCCATCCGTGCCGAGCTGCCAGAAAGTCGATAACCATTACTGGTCATCCGAGACTCTGGACTGTGGCCGCGTGACCTATCACTTCCACTTCCTGATCGTCGACCGCAACTGCCAGATCATCGGCTGCTGCTCGTGGGATCCGTTCATTTCCATCCACAACTGACGATGCGCGAGCCCCTTGGCAACGAGGGGCTCCACCGATCCGATGCCGCCCCGGCCGGAACAGGATGTCTTGCCTTGACCGAAGCGGCCGCCCGTTTGTAGCGACGTCATGAAAGGAATCCATGATGACTTCCGAACCGACCCCGTCCCCCTCAACTACCGCCACCAACGCGCAAAAGGTGTTGCTGATCATCGATGCCGAATCACTGCTTTCGCGCTATCCGACACCCAGCCAGGATCCGGAGAATCCCACGGACGTTGACGATGGATTTGTTTTTTTGGCCATGGGTAACAACCCAAAAAAAATAGTTACAAATGACAGTACAACTAAAGTCCCTGTCGAGATGGACCGTGACATTCATTTTCGCGCAAGAAGCGTCAGCCTGATCGCCGAGCACAGCGTGGTTGTCTACCGCATGACCGTCGATAACAGCAGCGTACTCTCTGCTCCCCAACTGCAAGTTCACACCGGCCTCACCGTCCCTGCACCCAACCCTGAATCTCCGTCCGAGCCTGGTAGCCACAAGGCAGACGACCACTTCTGGACATGCACCCCAAAAGCCCCCGGCACCGCCCAGTGCGAGTTGGGCTTCATGCTGGTCAATCAGCAGTGTGAGGTGGCGGGGTTCTTTCGGTGGCAGGTTGGGGTTGAACTGACGTCCTGAACATACTCATGTCGAAGCCGGTCGCAAGACCGGTTTTTGAGGGACACGCCTGCAAAAAACAGAATTTTCGCAACGCCGTCACTGTCTGAATTTCAGGCAAATCCAATAAGGAACACGGCAATGAAATTCGCGAAGATTTCCCAGAAGCTCGCCCTGTGGGCCGGTAGCCCCAAGACTTTCATGGGGGCGTTGATCCTGATTGGGATGTGGGGGTTGAGCGGGCCGATATTTGATTACAACGACACCTGGCAACTGATCATCAATACCTCGACCACCATCATCACATTCCTGATGGTGTTCCTGATCCAGAACACGCAGAACCGCGACACCGACATCCTGCACCTCAAGCTCGATGAGTTGCTGCGCGTCAACAAGGAAGCGCAGAACGCGATGCTCGGCCTCGAATCGCTGGACCTCAAGCAACTGGAGGCGCTGCGCAAGCATTACCGCAGCCTGGGCGAAAGCGAGGTGTTCAACCTTGATGGGCTGGGGGAAAAGAGCAAGCCGAAGCAGGATCTGAATGACTGTTAGAAGCAGATCAAAAGATCGCAGCTTTCGGCAGCTCCTGCATAGAACGGTGTAGGAGCTGCCGAAGGCTGCGATCTTTTGATTGTGAGTGGAATCAACGGCTGGCTTGCAGCGCCCGAGCCATTTCCAGATGGTTTTGCAGCTTCGGCAAGGTTTCGTCGGCAAATGCCTTGATCTCTGGCACGTCGGTGGTCTGTGCCTCTTGCTGGATCTGCTGGATGGCTTCTTCGGTCGCTTTCACCTGGCTCGCGGCGTAGGCCTGATCGAAGGTTTCACCGTCCTTGACCTGCGGGATCATGGTTTTGGCCTTGTCGGCGATTTCTTCACGGGGAGCGACCGGCAGGTCGAGTTTCTTCGCGATCTTCGCCAGATGCTGGTTGGCCGTGGTGCGGTCATTGATGACGACGATGGTGTAGTCCTTGACCTCTTTGGATTCGGACTTCTGATGCGCCAGGCGACTGGCTTCGATGTCGGCCATGCCTTTGGCCGAAGCATCGTTGATGAAATCGGCAGGCGACTGGGCAGCGGCGCCGCTGGCGAACGCACTGCTGGCGAACAGTCCCAACAACGTGACAAAACTGAAACGACGTACCTGGGTGGCCATCCGGCTCATGGTCGCGCCCTCCTTCTCTTCAAATTCAAGCGGGAGCTTGCGCCCCCGCCTCTCAATCAAAACGACCTCACCGACTACTTCGATTTCTGCGCAGGCTTGCGACCCATTTCGGTTTTCGCAGGCTCTTTATCGACCGTCGTGGTGGTGGTTTTCCCACCCTTGCGACCGGCTTCAGACGCCTTCGTTCGATCGTTGGCAAAGTTTCCCGAGTTCGAGTTTCTTGAATTAGGCATGATTCTCTTCCTCTTGGAGTTGATCGTTGGCGAGCAAGTGCCCGCCTAGATTGAGAATTGCCGGACCGACAAAGGTTTAGAAAAGTTGCCGGCGCCGCGACGAACGGCGCGCAATTTTCAGATATCCATCACCCGATGGTTGAGGCGTTTGGCGGCATACATCGCCTGGTCGGCATGCCGGAACAGTTGTTGTTCCTCGCGGCCATGTTCGGGGTAGCGGGCCACGCCGATACTCGGCTCGATATGCAGGTCATGGCCGTCCAGGCGCATCGGTTGCACCAGCACCTGTCGGATCTTTGCCGCCACGCTGTCGGCGTCTTCGGCGGCGTGCACGCTGTGCAACAGCACCACGAATTCGTCGCCACCAATGCGCGCCACGGTATCGGTATCGCGCACACAGCCCTTGAGCCGACTCGCCACCGTCTGCAGCAGCATGTCGCCGACCGCGTGACCGAAGGTGTCGTTGACCTGCTTGAAGCGATCCAGATCGACGTACAGCAACGCCATGTTCCCCGAGGCATCCCGGGCGCAAGTCAGCGCCGCCTTGAGGCGGTCCTTCAGCAGTTCGCGATTGGGCAACTGGGTCAACTGATCGTACTGCGCCATGCGCTTGAGCCGCGCGTGCAACTGCTGACGCTCGATGGCGGTGGCGACCTGGGCGCAAACGTATTGCAGCAGTTCCTTGTCCTGTTCGGTGTAACGCTCACCGCCCGGCAGGCTTTTGACGATCAGCGCGCCGATGGTGCCGTTTTTCGAGTTCAGCGGCACCCCGAGCCAGCACGGTGAATCCTGTCCGGCCACCAGCGCCGCGAAGTCGGGTGGGGAGTCGGGGCTGTCCGGCGTCAGCAAAATCGGCTGGCCGCTGCGCACGACTTCCGCGCACAGGCGGCCGGTGACGGTGCCCGGTTGCTCAGGCTGCAACTCATGATCGTCGACGTGATAGGGAAATTTCAGCTGCGCGCAGCGCTCGTCGTACAGCGCCACGGAGAAATTCAGCGCCGGCAGCCATTCGCCGATGATCAGGTGAATACGCTTGAACAGCGCCAGCAGGTCTTCGGCCACGTGCGCCGCTTCGGAAATCGCATACAGCGCCGCCTGCCGTGATTCGGCCTGCTTGCGTTCGGTGATGTCGCGGGCCACGGCGATGCGCAGTTGATCGACCTCGGACCAGCGCGCCGACCACAGGATGTGCACGATGCGCCCGTCCTTGCGCACGTAGCGGTTTTCAAAGTTGTGCTTGGGCTCGCCGCCCATGATGTCGCGGGCGGCGGCGAGGGTGCGCTGGCGGTCTGCCGGATGCACCAGTTCGATCATCGGCCGGCCGATCAACTCGTCAGGCGTGTAACCGAAAATGCGCTCGCAAGCCGCACTGACAAAAACGAAACGGCCTTGCTTGTCGACGGCGCAGACGGCGTCCAGCAACAGGTCCATATAACTTGCCAACGGCGCGGAATTTCGGCTTTCCATGGTTCAGCGTGGGTGTCCGGGCTATGCAGCAATAATCCACCATCCCTGACCCTTTTGATCCCGCGTCCATGCATCCAGCGTCAAGCCTTGTTCGGCAGCAATCCCGGCAGCGCATGCACCAGCGCGTTGATCGCAAAACCGATGAACATCACCCCGCACAGGCGCGTGATCATGAGTTCATGGCGTTGATACAGCGTGCGCACCCGTCGGGCACCGACAACCCCAATCAAAATAGCGTAAGCCAGCAATCCGCCGAGAAAGCTCAGGGCGATCAGCGCTGGCAGCATCGACCAGTTGAGCAGTTCGGCGCGGCTCGACAGCAGCGCGGTAAAGGTCGCCACCGCCACCGGGTAGGCCTTGGGATTGGTCAGGCCGAACAGGATGCCGTGCCAGAACGGCTGGCGCGCCGCGCCCTGCGGCTGATCATCGCTGCGCCGCTGGGCCCGCACCGCCCGCCAGCCGAGCCAGAACAGGTACAAGCCGCTGAGTACACCGAGCACATCGAACGCGGTGCTGCCGATCTCCCGGGCGCCGACGATCGCAATCAACGCGGTGCTGCACCAGACCACATCGCCGAGCAGGTGTCCACAGAGAAACCCCGCCCCGGCCCGCCGCCCGTGCGCCGCGCCGATGCCGAACACCGCCAGCACCCCCGGCCCCGGCGTGATGCCATAGATGAAACCCGAAGCCAGAACGGCCATAAGCAGCGATGGAGTCATGAAATACCTGCAGGCGCCAGCACAAATGATGGCCAGTCTATATCAGCGCAATGTGTCTGTTCACGACTCGTCGTAAAAACGCATGCCCGCATACGGTTTCAACCGACAGGCTACCAGTCGCGATGCCAAATCGCCGACGTGGGCTTCGAGCTTGTGCCCGTCCGGGTCAAGAAAGTAGAACGACGCACCTTCGCTGCGGTTGTCGCGCCATTCCCGCACGTTGGCCGCTTTCAGCTTTTGAGTGAACGCCGGAAAATCCGCCTGATCGAGGCTGAAGGCGTAATGCGTGTAGTCGACGGATGGTTCGGCGCCGCGCTGCGCATCCAGCGACAGACACAACCACAGCCCCGGCAGCGACAGGTAGGCACCGGCATCCCACGTGGCTTCGACGCGCAGATTCAGCACATCGCGATAGAACGCCAGGCTGCGGGGCAAGTCGCTGACGGCGAGGGTCAGGTGGTTGAGGCCGGTGAGCATGGGGTCAGTAACCTCTGAGGTCTTCAGGGACGTTGTACTGTTGGCCATCGTACGTCAGGGTGATCTGCTTTTTCTTCAGCTCGGTGGTTTTCGAAACGCACTGACTTGCGGATTGAGTGTTTTTCATTTTGCTGCCGCTGGTGGTGACGATCAGATCGGCGAAACCATTGTGGCTCGATGGAGCGATCTCGAGCGTCCTGCGGATTTTTTTGCTGTAGCCCTCGCAGTCATTCATGAACTCACCGTTGTCCTTGAACACCACCAGGCCTTCAAGCACCGGGCGCAGGCTGTCACCTTCGCGCACATACAGCGCCAGATCAGTCTTCTCGTAGGGAATGGCATGGGAACTGTGCACGAATTTCGCTCGCAACCCAAAAGCCCGGACGTCCGGCGTCAGTCGGTAGCGCGCCGTATCAATGCGCACATCGTCCAGCTGCACAGCATCGGAGTTATAGGCGCCCGGCTTATGGTAGGTGGCGATCGGTTTGGCGTTGCTCGCATTGAGTATCGCCAGATCCAGATCGAACACCCCGGCATCGTCCCCACCGGAATCGGCGAGGTAGGTGGACTTGACCGAGATCGCCTGACTCGGGAACGCCGGCCAGACGTTGCAGCGCGACATGGATTTGCCGTCGAAACTCTTGGTGGTGCACGCGGCCTGGGCTTGGGTGGTGATGGCCAGCAATGTGAAAGCCAAGAGGAACGTGTTTTTGAAGGTCATGTTTCTTCCTTGATAAATGTCTGGTGCGCGGCTGTTAGACGAATGGCACCCAGGTTCAAGTATGACGCTGTAGTATGTTGCACTACAAACCACTACACCGAGACCATCATGTCCGTCATGTCTTTGCGTCTTCCCGATGAAATTGCCGACACCCTCGCCAACCTCGCCAAGGCGACCGGGCGTAGCAAGTCTTATCTGGCAGTGGATGCGCTTCGCGAGTATCTCGCGCGGGAAGCCTGGCAAATCGAAGAGATCCAGCAAGCGTTGAAAGAAGCCGACGCCGGAGACTTCGCTTCTGCCGATGAAGTCAGCACCATCGCCAACAAATGGAATGCCAATGCGCGTTGAGTGGCTACGTACCGCGCTAAAAAATCTCGATGACGAAGCGGCCTACATCGCGATTGAAAATCCGAAAGCTGCTTCAGAGTTCGTCCAAGCCATCCTCGACTGCGTCGATCATCTCGCCCGATTTCCTGCCTCCGGACGCGAGGGGCGTCTGGCCGGAACAAGAGAATGGGCGCTACCTGATCGCCCCTATCTGATTCCATACCGGGTTCGTCAGGGCCGACTCCAGGTTCTGCGCATATTCCATACTCGCCGGCTTCCTCCCAGCATGTGGTAATGGATACTCAAGCATCACTCCTCATCCCCTCCTCAATCCTGCGATTCAACCAGTTCAACGCCTGATCCGCCCCTCGTCGCTTGTGCCATGCCAACACAAAGGTGAACGGCGCGATCTCGAACGGTGGTGGCAACACAATCAGTTCCTGCTGATCGATCTCACGCACACTGCGCGACGACACGGTGAGGATCAAATCGGTACCGCTGATCAGCTCTGGCGCGACGTTCCAGTGCGGCAGGCTGATGGCGACGCGGCGGCGCTCGCGCAGTGAGGTCAGCGCCCGTTCGATTTCCGGGGTGCCGCTGCCGCGCATTTCCAGCAAGACGTGCGGGCGCGACAGGTACGTCGGCAGATCCAGAACCCCATCGGCCGGCAAGGTGCGGCGATCCAGCAGGCAGACGTAGCGCTCCTCGAACAGCGGCGTGCTGCGCAACTCGTTGGGCATTTCCGGAAACACGCCGGCGGCCACATCGATATCGCCGTTGAGCACGCCTTCCAGCATGCCTTCGCGGCTGGCGTGGCTGATTTGCAGGTCGATGCCCGGGGCTTCGCGGCGCAGGGTGCGAATCAGCCCGGGCAGGATGATCGCTGCGCCGTAGTCGGACATCGCCATGCGAAAGGTCCGCCGCGCGCTGGATGGGTCGAAGGCGTTCGGCGCCAGCAGCGATTGCACTTGGGCCAGCGCTTCGGCCAGCGGCGCAACCAGCTCCAGCGCTCGCGCCGTGGGCACCAGAGTCGAGCCGGCACGCACCAGCAGTGGATCGCCAAGCACGTCGCGCAATCGCGCCAACGCATGACTGACCGCCGGCTGGCTCAGGTGCAGACGCTCGGCGGCGCGGGTGACGTGCTGCTCGCTGAGCAAGGCGTCGAGGATCACCAGCAGATTGAGGTCGATACGGCGCAGATCATTCATCTTGTGCATGTTCTGAATGACAAAACGGAATTTAAATCTGCTCGACGAATACCTTAGAGTCCAGCAAAACCTGTTGGAGATTGACCATGAGTACGTTGCAGTGGACCGGTTTGTTGTTGCTGGCCGCGTTTGCCGGGGCGGTGGTGCCGTTCCAGAGTGCGATCAACAGCAATCTGGCGCGCGGGCTCGGGCATCCGCTGTGGGCGACTTTGGCCTCGTTGCTGGTGAGTGTTCTGGTGCTGCTGCCGGTGATTCTGGCGTTGCGCCTGCCGCTGCCGTCACTGGAATCCATCAACAAGGCACCGTTGTGGATGTGGGCTGGCGGTGCGTTTGGCGTGTGCTTTGTCGCGCTGGCGGTGATGTTGCTGCCCAGGCTCGGCGCGTCGGGGTTTGTCGCGTTGGCGTTGGCCGGGCAGGTGATCGCGTCGATGGTGCTCGATCACTTCGGGTGGTTCGGCCTGGTGGAGAAACAGCTGACGGTGTCGCGGGTGTTGGGGGCGTTGTTGCTGATTGGCGGGGTGGTGTTGATTCAGTTTGGAGGGGTGTTTGAGAGGGAGGCGGCGGTTGGTTAATCCAGATAGTGACTCAATGTCTGGAAGTCAGTCATCGCAAGCAGGCTCACTCCTACAGTTGGAATGCGTTCCCCTGTAGGAGTGAGCCTGCTCGCGATGGCGTCAGAAGTGACGCCGCAAATCTCAGAACTTGTCGAGGCTGTACCCTTTCAAAACGCGTTGCGGAAAATCTCCTCGATCTGCCGCTGATCCGCCGCTCGCGGGTTGGTCAGGCCGCACGCATCTTTCAGCGCATTGATGGCAAGCACCGGGATGTCGCTGAGCTTGGCGCCGAGTTCGCGCAGGCCGCCAGGAATGTCGACATCCTTGGCCAGGCAGCGAATTGCGTTGATCGCCGCCTGTGCGCCCTCTTCCGGGCTGAAACCGCGAACGTCCGCGCCCATCGCATGGGCCACGTCAGTCAGGCGTTCGGCGCAGACCAGCGCGTTGAAGGTCTGCACATGCGGCAGCAACACGGCGTTGCACACGCCATGGGGCAAGTCGTAGAAACCGCCCAACTGGTGCGCCATCGCGTGCACGTAGCCGAGCGACGCATTGTTGAACGCCATGCCGGCGAGGAACTGCGCATAAGCCATGTTCTCCCGCGCCGCGAGGTCGCTGCCGTCACGCACAGCCAAACGCAGGTTGTTGCTGATCAAGGTCATGGCCTTCAGCGCACAGGCGTCGGTGATCGGGTTGGCCGCAGTCGAAACGTAGGCTTCAATGGCGTGGGTCAGCGCGTCCATGCCGGTGGCGGCAGTCAGGCTTTTCGGCATGGCGACCATCAGCGCCGGGTCATTGACCGACAGCAGCGGCGTGACGTTGCGGTCGACGATGGCCATTTTCACGTGGCGCGATTCGTCGGTGATGATGCAGAAACGCGTCATCTCGCTGGCGGTGCCGGCGGTGGTATTGATGGCGATCAGCGGCAGTTGCGGCTTGCTCGATTGATCGACGCCTTCGTAGTCGCGGATCTGCCCGCCATTGGTCGCACACAGCGCAATGCCCTTGGCGCAGTCGTGGGGCGAACCACCGCCCAGCGACACCACGAAATCGCAGCGGCTTTCCTTGAGCAGCCCCAGCCCGGACTCAACGTTGGCAATGCTCGGGTTCGGTTTGGCGCCATCGAAGATCACTGAGTCGATGTCCTGCATCGCCAGTTTCTCGGCAAGCATGGTGGCCACGCCGGCCTTGGCCAGCCCGGTGTCGGTGACGATCAGCGCCTTGCGAAACCCGTAGTTGCGAATCGCAACCATGGCTTCGTCGAGGCATCCATTGCCCATGATGTTTACGGCCGGAATGAAAAAGGTGCTGCTCATGCGCGTCTCCTGACAAGGGCCGAATCGACTGCTCCGATACGGCGGATGTGCACAGGATCGACCGATCGGTCACGTCCGATGTTGATCTGGCTCAATGCCCGCTCGTGATAAAGTCGCCGTCCATCCGCCCTTTGTTTTGAGACTGCCCACGCAATGACCGATTTTCTGGATGTCGACGCCACCCTCGAAGACTGGAGCGCCCTGCGCGCCACCGCCGACTTCAATGGTCTGCTGGTGGGCAATGGCGCCAGCCGCGCGGTGTGGGACGACTTCGGCTACGACTCGCTGTTTGAAAACGCGCGCACGGTGGAAGAGAAACCGCTGAGCCCGTCGGAACTGAGCGTGTTCGACGCGATGCAGACACGCAGCTTCGAGCAAGTGCTCGGCGCGCTGAAAACCACCAGCCGGGTCAACAAGGCGCTGGCCGTCAGCTCGGCCGCACCGCGCAATCGCTACTACGCGATCAAGGAAGCGCTGATCAACACCGTGCACGCGGTGCACATCCCGTGGCGGCTGGTGCAGGCCACAACGCTGGCGACGCTCAACGAAGAACTGGCGCGCTATCGCACGGTGTTCACCACCAATTACGACCTGCTCAATTACTGGGCGATCCAGCACCAGAGCGAGGCCATCGACGACCTGTTCAACGGTCCCGACGCCAGTTTCGACCTGAGCGAAAACACCAGCGCCAAACCGCGTCTGCTGTACCTGCACGGCGGCCTGCACCTGGTGCGCAATCAGGACGGCACCGCGCGCAAACTGACCTCGACCGAGGGCACCCTGCTCGGCAGTTTCGCGATCAACAACACGATCAAGACGCTGGACGATGTGCCGCTGTTCGTCAACGAAGGGCCGAGCGCAGACAAGCTCAAGACTATCCGCAGCTCGGATTATCTGTCGTTCTGCTATGAGCAGTTACTGGGGCATGGCGACAGTCTGTGCATCTTCGGCCATGCCTTGGGCGAGCAGGACGCTCATATTGTGCGCGCCTTGCGGTTGGCGAAACCGAAGACCGTGGCGATCTCGATTTATCCGCGCAGTGCGGCGTTCATTCAGCATCAGAAGCGGCATTACGCGAAGGTGTTTGAAGGGACTGGGGTTGCGTTGCGGTTCTTTGATTCGAAGACGCATGCGTTGGGGAATCCGGAGCTTTCGGTTCCCGTCGAGGTTTAAAACAAGATCAAAAGATCGCAGCCTTCGGCAGCTCCTACATTAGTTGGAATGCGTTCCCCCTGTAGGAGCTGCCGAAGGCTGCGATCTTTTGATTTGTTGCTTCATTCTTCGGCGCTGTGCACCACCACCAGCAACTGCGCCTGCACCTCGCCCACCGACCTGATCCGGTGTGGCTTCTGCGCGTTGAAGTGCAGCGCATCGCCACGCTCCAGCAGCACCCGCTCGTTCATGAAATCCACTTCCACCTGCCCTTCGTGGACGAACAGAAACTCCTCGCCCATATGCTCCTTGAAGGTCTTGTCGGTGAATTCGCTCGGCGGGTAGATGATGAACGGCAGCAGGTTGCGTTCGCTGACCTGATGCGCCAGCACCGCATACCCGGGGCTCTGATCGTTGGCCGCCAGTGACTGGCGTTCGTGGCTGCGCACCAGGCTGTAGCTGTCGAGGCTGACGTTGTCCTCGGAGAACAGTTCTTCAACCTTCACGTTCAGTGCTTTCGCCAGTTTCAGCGCGGCAGCGATCGACGGGGTGTTCAACCCACGCTCGACTTTCGACAGGTAACTCTTGGTCATGCCGGATTTTTCGGCCAGAGCCTCAAGCGTTACCCCAAGTTTTTTTCTCAATAATTTCAAACGGATAGACATGCGCAGCGGTTATTCCATCGAGGAAGCGACGATTTGTGCTTGCCAATGACACTTTGTGTCATATAGCCTCTTTCGTGTCATTTGCACTCACCCAAAGGACACAGACATGGCCAAGACATTAGCACTACCTAAAGAACAACTGGTCAAGCAAGCGCTGACCCAGATGCAAAAAAGCCTGGCGGATAATACGTGGACTGACCGGCAAAAGCTGGCGCTGACCTGCCGGATCCTGTTCGAATGCGGTCACGATTCCGGTCTGGCCGGACAGATCACAGCGCGCGGCCCGCAACCCGGCACCTATTACACTCAGCAACTGGGCCTGGGTTTCGATGAAATCACCGCGAGCAATCTGCTACTGGTCAACGAAGACCTGGAAGTGCTCGAAGGGCACGGCATGGCCAACCCGGCCAACCGTTTCCACAGTTGGGTCTACCGCGCCCGGCCGGACGTGAACTGCATCATCCACACGCACCCGACGCACATTGCCGCGCTGTCGATGCTGGAAGTGCCGCTGCAGATTTCCCACATGGACCTGTGCCCGCTGTACGACGACTGCGCGTTTCTCGAAGGCTGGCCGGGGGTACCGGTGGGTAACGAAGAAGGCGAACTGATCGCTGGAGCACTGGGCGACAAGCGCGCGATTCTGCTCTCGCACCACGGCCAGCTGTCGACCGGCACCACGATTGAAGAAGCCTGTGTCATCGCCCAACTGATCGAGCGCGCCGCCAGGCTGCAATTGCTGGCGATGGCGGCCGGCGAGATCAAGCCGATCATTCCGGCGTTGGGGCGCGAGGCCCATGACTGGGTGTCGAAGCCCAAACGCCACGCCGCCGCTTTCAACTACTACGCTCGGCAGAACCTGCGCCAACACGCCGATTGCCTGAACTGATTTCAGCTTTTTCCGGAGACTTATCATGTCCAACATTCACGGCATCATCGGCTACACCATCACCCCGTTCGGCGCCAACGGCGAAGGCCTCGACCTGCCTGCCCTCGGCCAATCGATCGATCGCCTGATCGACAGCGGCGTCCACGCCATCGCCCCGCTGGGCAGCACCGGCGAAGGCGCCTACCTGAGTGACGCCGAGTGGGATCAAGTCGCCGAGTTCAGCATCAAGCACGTCGCCAAACGGGTGCCGACCATCGTCAGCGTGTCCGATCTGACCACCGCCAAAGCCATCCGCCGCGCACGCTTCGCCGAAGCCCACGGCGCTGACGTGGTGATGGTGTTGCCAGCCTCGTACTGGAAGCTCAGCGACGCGGAGATTCTTGCTCACTACCGTGCGATCGGCGACAGCATCGGCGTGCCGATCATGCTCTACAACAACCCGGCCACCAGCGGCACCGACATGTCGGTGGAGCTGATTCTGCGCATCGTCAACGGCGTGGAAAACGTGACCATGGTCAAGGAGAGTACCGGCGACATTCAGCGCATGCACAAGCTGCAATTGCTCGGCGAAAGTCAGGTGCCGTTCTACAACGGCTGCAATCCGCTGGCGCTGGAGGCGTTTGCCGCCGGGGCCAAGGGTTGGTGCACCGCCGCGCCGAACCTGATCCCGCAACTGAACCTTGACCTGTACGCCGCATCGTTGGCAGGTGATCTGGACCGTGCGCGCGAACTGTTCTATCGCCAGTTGCCGCTGCTGGACTTCATTCTCAAGGGCGGTTTGCCGGCGACGATCAAGGCTGGATTGTGTCAGACGGGGCTTGAAGTGGGCGATCCACGCTTGCCGGTGTTCCCGTTGAGTGAGGCAGGGCAAGGTCAGTTGCAAGCGATCCTCAAGACCCTGCGCTGATCTCAGGCAAAACAAAAAACCTGTAGGAGCTGTCGAGTGAAACGAGGCTGCGATCTTTTGATCCTGATCTTTACAATCAAAGATCAAAAGATCGCAGCGTGCCGCAGCGCCTACAGAGGGATGTGCTGGATTCAGAGCACCGGCAACGTCTTGTCCTTGATCGTTTTGCTCGGCCCGTTGGTCTTGACGCTGGCAATGCCTTTGTCGCACGCCGCCTCCGACGAATAGGATTCGCTGCTACCGATGATCTGGTGGTTGGCGGCCTTGAGGTTGAAGTAAGGATGGCCATCCTTGGTGGTCTTTTTCTCGTAGCGTTCATCCAGCGGGCTGTTGGTCTGCACCGAGGCAATGCCGTTGTCGGCTGCCGCGCGGGTGGTGTAGAGCTCGCTGGTGAGAATGGTTTCGGCGTTGGCGGCCTTCAGCACAAACCTGAACTGACCGTTGCTGCTTTTGCTCACTTCGTACCATCCGGACATGCTCGTTTCTCCTTGGCGATTGAGAGGTTTCGCGCTTCGAAGTAAAGACCAGTCTCAGACTTCTGTCGCCTGAAGCGGCGCCTTCGCGAGCAAGCTCGCACACAAGGTTCTTCAGCGAACACAAAATTTGTGAGCACCAGAGAAAACTGTGGGGGCTTGCCCGCGAAGGGGTCAACCCGGAATCGGCTATTTCACCCCCGTCCGCACCACCGACAACTCCGGCGCACTCACCCGCCGCTGACTCAGATACCGCGTGCAGCTCACCCGCAGGAACGAGGCAAAATTCACCACCTCCCCGCGATAATCCATCACCTCTTCATACAGCTTGGCAATCAGTTGATTGGTGGTCATGCCATCGACTTCGGCGATTTCGCTGAGGATGTCCCAGAACTGGTTTTCCAGGCGCAGCGTTGTCACCACGCCGCAGATGCGCAGCGAGCGCGAGCGTGATTCGTAGAGAATCGGGTCGGCCTTGACGTAGAGCTCGCACATGGGCGAATCCTCGTTACAGGGTGATTTTGGTGCCAAGCAAGCCGAGGAAACCGGCCAGCCAGTTCGGATGCGCCGGCCACGCCGGGGCAGTGGCAAGATTGCCTTGAACATGGCCGTCCGTCACCGGGATGTCGATGTACGTACCACCCGCCAGGCGCACTTCCGGGGCGCAGGCCGGATAGGCGCTGCACTCGCGACCTTCGAGAACGCCCGCCGCCGCCAGCAATTGCGCGCCGTGGCAGACCGCCGCAATCGGCTTGCCGGCCTTGTCGAAGGCGCGCACCAGCTCCAGGACTTTTTCGTTCAGGCGCAGGTATTCCGGCGCACGACCGCCCGGGATCAGCAGCGCGTCGTAGTCCGCCTCGGCGACCTTGGCGAAGTCGAAGTTGAGGGCAAACAGGTGACCGGGTTTCTCGCTGTAGGTCTGATCGCCTTCGAAGTCATGGATCGCGGTGCGCACGGTCTTGCCGGCGGCCTTGTCCGGGCACACGGCGTGCACGGTGTGACCGACCATTTGCAGGGCCTGGAACGGCACCATCACTTCGTAGTCTTCGACGTAATCGCCGACCAGCATCAGGATTTTTTTCGCGGCCATGGGGGAAGTCTCCTCGGGAATGGGCTTGCGGGAGTATTCAAGGTAGACCTTATCCGTTCGAACAGGTAACAACCGGCTACTACGACCTGTCCCGTGCAGGAGCTGCCGAAGGCTGCGATCTTTTGATTTTGCCTTTAAAAGCGAAGATCAAAAGATCGCAGCCTTCGGCAGCTCCTACAGGGGTTACCGCCAACTGTACGCCTAAGTCTGTGCCCAGCTGTAACAGCCCGACCCTCCCGGTTTATGGCTAGATGAAGCCACCTCCCTGTCACCTTCAATTCTGGTCACCCACATGTCTTCGCGCGAAAACACCGGCATGGCCCTGGGCCTGCTCGGGGTTGTGATTTTCAGCCTCACCCTGCCCTTCACCCGGATTGTGGTGCAGGAGCTTCACCCATTGCTCAATGGCCTCGGCCGGGCGTTGTTCGCGGCGATTCCGGCAGCGCTGCTGTTGTTGTGGCGTCGGGAGAAGTGGCCGACCTGGCAGCAAGTCAAAGGCCTGAGCCTGGTGATTGCCGGGGTGATTCTCGGCTTCCCGGTGCTGTCAGCGTGGGCCATGCAGACCTTGCCGGCGTCCCACGGCGCATTGGTCAACGGGCTGCAACCGTTGTGCGTGGCGCTGTATGCGGCGTGGCTGTCCCATGAACGGCCGTCGAAAGCCTTCTGGGCCTGCGCCGCGCTGGGCAGTGCGCTGGTGCTCGGTTATGCGTTGTACACCGGTGCCGGCAGCATTCAGGCCGGGGACTTGTTGATGCTCGGCGCGATTGCCGTGGGGGGGCTGGGGTATGCCGAGGGTGGCCGACTGGCCAGAGAGATGGGCGGCTGGCAGGTGATCTGCTGGGCGCTGGTACTGTCGACGCCGCTGCTGATCGGGCCGGTGTTGTACCTGGCGCTGCAACATCAGGGCGCGGTCTCGGCCAAAACCTGGTGGGCCTTCGGTTATGTGGCGCTGTTCTCGCAGTTTCTGGGTTTCTTTGCCTGGTACGCCGGGCTGGCGATGGGTGGCATTGCGCGGGTCAGTCAGATCCAGCTGTTGCAGATCTTCTTCACCATCGCGTTTTCAGCGCTGTTCTTTGGCGAACATGTCGAGCCGATCACCTGGGTGTTTGCCTGTGGGGTGATTGCCACGGTGATGCTCGGTCGCAAGACCGCCGTGCGCCCCGCTCAACCGGCCACGGCATGACCACCGCACCCTCGGATGGCGAGCGCATGACCCTGTAGGAGCTGCGGCACGCTGCGATCTTTTGATCTTGAAGGCAACATCAAAAGATCGCAGCGTGCCGCAGCGCCTACAGGTTTTTGTGTCGGATCAGTAATCCATGGCGCGCATCAGGGTTTGTGTCAGGCGAGGAAGCCATCAGTGCGCAGCAAGGTTTCCAGACAGTGCTCACTGATGTGGTAGAACGCCTTCAACTCCGCAATTTTCACCAGCAACTGAGCCGGGTCCACCGGCTCGGCGCGTTTGACCGCCAGAATCATCTTGTTCTTGTTGGTGTGTTCCAGCGAGATGAACTCAAAGACTTTGGTCTCGTAGCCACAGGCCTCGAGGAACAACGCACGCAGGCTGTCGGTGACCATTTCGGCCTGTTGGCCCAGGTGCAGACCGTATTGCAGCATCGGCTTGAGCAGCGCCGGGCTCTGGATCTGCAGGCGGATCTGCTTGTGGCAGCACGGCGAGCACATGATGATCGACGCACCCGAGCGGATGCCGGTGTGGATCGCGTAGTCAGTGGCGATGTCGCAGGCATGCAGGGCGATCATCACGTCCAGCTCGCTCGGTGCCACGCTGCGCACGTCACCGCACTTGAACACCAACCCCGGGTGTTCCAGTTTCGCTGCGGCGGCGTTGCACAGGTTGACCATCTCTTCACGCAACTCGACGCCGGTGACTTCACCTTCGGCCTTGAGCGTGTTGCGCAGGTAATCGTGGATGGCAAACGTCAGGTAACCCTTGCCCGAACCGAAGTCCGCCACCCGCACCGGTCTGTCCAGCGCCAGCGGTGACGAGGTCAGGGCATGGCTGAAGACTTCGATGAACTTGTTGATCTGCTTCCACTTGCGCGACATCGCCGGGATCAGCTCGTGCTGCGCGTTGGTCACACCCAGGTCCTTGAGGAACGGTCGGCTCAGGTCCAGAAAGCGGTTCTTCTCGCGGTTGTGCTCGGCGGATGGCGCTTCACGCAATTGCTGAGGCTTGCTCTTGAACAGCGAAGGCTTGCCCTTTTTGCTGTATTCGAGCTGGGCTTCGTCAGTCACGGTCAGCAAATGCGCATTTTTGAATGCGGCCGGCAGCAGCTCGGCAATCACCGCCACGCCTTCGCTCAGCGGCAGGTTCTTGGTGATGTCGCGGGTCTTGTAGCGATAGACGAAGGACAGGTTTGGCTGAGCCTTGACCGTCACCGCTTTGATGATGATCCGCTGCAGATCCGCCTCTTCACCCACGTACTTGGCCAGCACCAGTTTGATGAAGCCGTTCTGTTCGAGGCTGGTTTGCAGCAGCTCGATGAACTGGGCGTGATGATCAGGCGCGGGCTTGATGGAAGGGGCGGTAACGGACATGGAAAAGCGGCCTCGGACGGGCGAAATCGGGAATGGCGGGTATTTTAGGGGGGATGGGGGTTGGGGACACGCTCTTATTTACCCAACGGCACAAATCAAAAGATCGCAGCCTGCGGCAGCTCCTACATCTGGACCGCGCGCCCCTGTAGGAGCTGCCGCAGGCTGCGATCTTTGCTTTACCCCAGCACAATCAACCGATTGGGCAATTCATTGCGTACCTGCGTCACCGGCACATGCACCTTGAGCAGCTCACCGCAGGCCTCGATGCAGGTGACGAACCCCTCCAGCGTACGCCCCTGCCGCACCTGCTCGGTGAACGCCGCGACTATCGAGTCCCAGCTCTTGTTGTCCAGCCGCCGGGAAATCCCCTCGTCCACCAGAATCTCCACATAGCGCTCGGCCTCGCAGACAAAGATCAGCATCCCGGTGCTGCCGACGGTGTGGTGCAGGTTCTGTTCGAGAAACTGCCGCCGCGCCAGGTTCGATGCCCGCCAGTGCCGCACGCGGCGCGGGATCAGGTGGGTGGTAACCTTCGGCAGACGAAACACCAGGCACAGGACAATGAACAGCCCCCATTGCACCAGCAACAGGGTGTGCATCGTCAGCCAGCCGGTCAGATAGTGAACGATGCCCGGCACCAGCAGCGCCAGCAGGCTGGCCCACAGCAACGGGATGTACGCGTAGTCGTCGGCGCGGGCCGCCAGCACCGTTACCAGTTCGGCGTCGGTATCGCGCTCGACCCGGGCAATCGCCTCGGCGACTTTGCGTTGTTCGTGTTCGGTCAGTAATGCCATGTCGAAAAGTGCCTGATCATTATTGTTGTGTGTTCACCAGCCGCCGGACGAACCGCCGCCGCCGAAACTGCCCCCGCCGCCACTGAAGCCCCCGCCTCCACCGCCGCCGCCAAAACCACCTCCGCCGAAACCGCCCCCGCCACCGGAGCCACCACGGCCGGCGGGAAGGATACCGAGCATCTGGCAGACAAACACCGTCAGGATGAACAACATCACCAGAAAAACGAATAACAGCGGATGGCGCGAGACAAAATCGTTTTGCGGATCGCCGCTCGACTCATACACCGTCGAGGGCTCGTCCAGCGGATTGCCGCCCAGCACCACCAACATCGCCGCCACGCCGTCGCTGATGCCCTTGCTGAAATTGCCGGCCTTGAACGCGGGGGTGATCACTTGATGGATGATCACCGAGGTCTGCGCATCGGTCAGCCGATCCTCCAGACCGTAGCCGACTTCGATGCGCAGCTTGCGCTCGTCCCGGGCGACGATCAGCAGCGCGCCGTTGTTCTTGTCCTTCTGGCCGATGCCCCAGTGCCGGCCCAGTTGTACGCCGTAATCCTCAATGGTGGTGCCCTGCAGATCAGGCACCGTCACCACCACCAGTTGCTCGCCGGTCGCCTGCTCATGTGCCTGCAATTGCTGGCTCAATTGGGCGCGCACCGAGGGCTCGAGCATCTGCGCCTCGTCCACCACCCGCCCGCTCAGCGCCGGGAACGTCAACTCGGCCCGGGCGCTGAGGGCGAACAGCCACAGCATCAGCACCAGCACCAGACCTATCTTCAACACACGCATCTATTACCCCCACCAATCCCTGTAGGAGCTGCCGCAGGCTGCGATCTTTTGATCTTGTTTTTTAAAAACCAACGTCAAAAGATCGCAGCCTGCGGCAGCTCCTACACAGGCTTTGTCAGAACTTCACTTCCGGGGCCTTTTCCGCACCGGGGGTGGTGGCTTCGAAGGTTTCGCGAATCGGCAGATCGCTGTACATCACGCTGTGCCAGAGGCGACCGGGAAAGGTGCGGATCTCGGTGTTGTACTTCTGCACCGCCAGAATGAAATCGCGCCGGGCCACGGCAATCCGGTTTTCCGTGCCTTCGAGCTGCGATTGCAGGGCCAGGAAATTCTGGTTGGCTTTGAGGTCCGGATAACGCTCGGACACCACCATCAGACGGCTCAAGGCACCACTCAACTGATCCTGAGCCTGCTGGAACTGTTTGAGTTTTTCCGGGTTGTCGAGGGTGCTGGCATCGACCTGGATCGACGTCGCCTTGGCCCGGGCTTCGACCACAGCGGTCAGGGTCGCCTCTTCATGCTTGGCGTAGCCTCGGACGGTTTCCACCAGATTGGGAATCAGGTCGGCACGGCGCTGGTACTGGTTCTGTACCTGGCCCCAGGCCGCCTTGGCCTGTTCGTCGAGAGTCGGGATATTGTTGATGCCGCACGCGGTCAATAACGTGGCGAGCACCAGCAACGTGGCGATCTGCAAGCGCGAGCGATTGGTTGGACTTACATTCATCAGAGTGATGCTCCCTGGCGTATTTCATAAAAAACCGACCGTGAAACCTTCTGCGTCGGCTGTTGGGGCATAATCGGCCGCGCCACTGGATTGCAACGGGCCGATGGGCTAAAAAGAGGCCCTGCGCAAACGCTGCCGACGGTCGGCGGGCGTTTTTGGCTCGGTCATTTTGAGCCTGCACCCGAACAACAATAGTCGCTCCCTAACTTTTGGCTGGCCGGCATTGCATTGCCGTTTGGGCCCTTGAGAAAAATATTCATGAAGAAGCTGTGTTTGCTGGGTCTGTTCGTCAGCCTGGCCAGTCATCAAGTATTGGCCGCCACGACCCCGGTACCCCTGGAAAACAAGGACGCGTTCATCAGCAATCTGATGAAGCAAATGACCCTCGACGAGAAGATCGGCCAGTTGCGCCTGATCAGCATCGGCCCGGAAATGCCTCGCGAGTTGATCCGCAAAGAGATCGCCGCCGGCAACATCGGCGGTACGTTCAACTCGATCACCCGCCCGGAAAACCGTCCGATGCAGGACGCGGCGATGCGCAGCCGCCTGAAGATTCCGATGTTTTTTGCGTACGACGTGATCCACGGTCACCGTACGATTTTCCCGATTCCGCTGGCTCTGGCGTCGAGTTGGGACATGGACGCCATCGGCCAGTCCGGGCGCATCGCCGCCAAAGAGGCTGCCGCCGACAGCCTCGACATCACCTTCGCGCCAATGGTCGACATCTCCCGCGACCCGCGCTGGGGCCGCAGCTCCGAAGGTTTCGGTGAAGACACCTACCTGACTTCACGCATTGCCAAAGTGATGGTCAAGGCCTATCAGGGCGAGACCCCGAGCGCGGCCGACAGCATCATGGCCAGCGTCAAGCACTTCGCCCTGTATGGCGCGGTCGAGGGCGGTCGCGACTACAACACCGTCGACATGAGCCCGGTGAAGATGTACCAGGACTACCTGCCGCCGTACCGCGCCGCGATCGATGCCGGCGCGGGCGGGGTGATGGTCGCGCTGAACTCGATCAATGGTATTCCGGCCACGGCCAACACCTGGCTGATGAACGATCTGCTGCGCAAGGACTGGGGCTTCAAAGGTCTGGCCGTCAGCGATCACGGCGCGATCTTCGAACTGATCAAGCACGGTGTCGCCCGCGACGGTCGCGAAGCAGCGAAGCTGGCGATCAAGGCCGGTATCGACATGAGCATGAACGACACCCTGTACGGCAAAGAGCTGCCGGGGCTGCTCAAGTCCGGCGAGATCGAACAGAAAGACATCGACAACGCGGTGCGCGAAGTGCTCGCCGCCAAATACGACATGGGCCTGTTCAAGGACCCGTACCTGCGCATCGGCAAGGCCGAGGATGATCCGGCCGACACCTATGCCGAGAGCCGTCTGCACCGCACCGAGGCCCGCGATGTGGCCCGTCGCAGCCTGGTGCTGCTGAAGAATCAGAACGATACCCTGCCGCTGAAGAAAGACGCGAAAGTCGCGCTGGTCGGTCCGCTGGCCAAGGCGCCGATCGACATGATGGGCAGTTGGGCAGCGGCCGGCAGACCGGCGCAATCGGTCACCCTGTTTGATGGCATGAGTTCGGTGATCGGCAACAAGTCGAACCTGATCTACGCCCGTGGCGCCAACATCACCAGCGACAAGAAGGTGCTCGACTACCTGAACTTCCTCAACTTCGATGCGCCGGAAGTGGTCGATGACCCGCGCCCGGCCAACGTGCTGATCGACGAAGCAGTGAAAGCCGCCAAGGACGCCGACGTGATCGTCGCCGCCGTCGGCGAGTCCCGTGGCATGTCCCACGAATCCTCCAGCCGTACCGACCTGAACATCCCGGAAAACCAGCGCGCGCTGATCCGTGCCCTGAAAGCCACCGGCAAGCCATTGGTGCTGGTGCTGATGAACGGCCGGCCGCTGACCATTCTCGAAGAGAACCAGTCGGCTGACGCGATTCTGGAAACCTGGTTCAGCGGCACCGAGGGCGGCAACGCCATCGCTGACGTGCTGTTCGGCGACTACAACCCGTCGGGCAAACTGCCGGTGACCTTCCCGCGCTCCGTGGGCCAGATCCCGACCTACTACAACCACCTGAGCATTGGCCGGCCGTTCACGCCGGGCAAACCGGGCAACTACACCTCGCAGTATTTCGATGACACCACCGGCCCGCTGTTCCCGTTCGGTTATGGCCTGAGCTACACGAACTTCAGCCTCAGCGACATGGCGCTGTCGTCGACCACGCTGAACGCCACCGGCAAGCTTGACGCCAGTGTCACGCTGAAAAACACCGGCAAACGTGACGGCGAAACCGTGGTGCAGTTGTACATTCAGGACGTCACCGGCTCGATGATCCGCCCCGTGAAAGAACTGAAGAACTTCCAGAAAGTCATGCTCAAGGCCGGTGAACAGAAAGTCGTGCACTTCACCATCACCGAAGACGACCTGAAGTTCTACAACGCCCAGCTCAAGTACGCAGCGGAGCCTGGCAAGTTCAACGTGCAGATCGGCCTGGATTCACAGGACGTGACGCAGCAGAGCTTTGAGTTGCTGTAACCGTTAAAGCAAAAGATCGCAGCCTGCGGCAGCTCCTACAGGGAATACACCATCCCAATGTAGGAGCTGCCGCAGGCTGCGATCTTTTGATCTTGCTTCTGCCTTATCCGCGGCGGTCGAGAATGTTGACCACCAACCGATCCACCCAGCCCCAAACCCGCTGCTTCACCCGCCGCCACAATGGCCGGCGCTGCCACTCCTCCAGACTGACCAACTGGCTCAGTCCGAAGTCTTTCTCGAAACTCTTCACCACCGCTGCCGTCAACGACGGGTCCAGTGCCTCCAGATTCGCTTCCAGATTGAAGCGCAGATTCCAGTGATCGAAGTTGCACGAACCGATGCTCACCCAGTCGTCCACCAGGACCATTTTCAGGTGCAGGAAGCACGGCTGGTATTCGAAAATCTGCACCCCGGCCTTGAGCAGGCGCGGGTAGTAGCGATGGCCGGCGTATCGCACCGACGGGTGATCGGTGCGCGGCCCGGTCAGCAATAACCGCACGTCGACACCATGGGCAGCGGCCTTGCGCAGCGAGCGGCGGATTTTCCAGGTGGGCAGGAAATACGGGGTGGCCATCCAGATGCGTTTCTGCCCGCTGTTCAAGGCGCGAAACAGTGATTGCAGAATGTCGCGATGCTGGCGCGCATCGGCGTAGGCCACGCGGCCCATGCCCTCGCCCATGTCCGGGACCTTGGGCAGGCGCGGCAGGCCGACATGCGCCGAAGGTTTCCACGCCCGGCGATGACGGTTGGCGATCCATTGGCGGTCGAACAGCACTTGCCAGTCAAGCACCAGCGGGCCGGTGATTTCCACCATCACTTCGTGCCATTCGCTGCTGTCCTGCCCCGGCGTCCAGAACTCATCGGTGACACCCGTGCCGCCGACCACTGCCAGACGCTGATCGACCAGCAGCAATTTGCGGTGATCGCGATAGAAATTGCCGACCCAGCGCCGCCAGTTCAGGCGATTGTAGAAACGCAATTCGACCCCGGCCTTTGTCAGGCGCTGACGCAGGTGCAGGGTAAACGCGAGGCTGCCGTAGTCATCGAACAGGCAGCGCACCCGCACACCGCGCTCGGCGGCCTGTACCAACGCCTGAACCACGGCTTCGGCGCAGGCGCCGGCCTCGACCAGATACAACTCCAGTTCGACCTGCTCTTCAGCGCGGGCAATTTCCACCAGCATGCGCGGGAAGAATTGCGGGCCGTCGATCAACAGTTCGAAACGGTTGCCGTCACGCCACGGGAACACCGCGCCGCGCATGTCAGCGCGCCGTGAAGATCAGCACCGCACCCACCGGCACCGACAGACTGATGGCCGACAACCCGGCCAGGTTGCGCAGGGTTTCCAGCCCCGGCGCCAGATCGAAATCCTCGGCGTTGATCACCAGCGGCTCCAGTGTCACCACTTGAAAACGGCGGTCATCGAGACGCGTGGCCAGCAACTCCGCCGGGTACTCGTGTTGTTTGCCGTGCAGATTGACGGTCAGCGGCAGACGTAATTCAAGCTGCGCGCCGGGGGCCAGATCGTTGATCGGGCGCAGGTCGATCTGGGCGCTGATGGTCGCTTCCGGGAACTGCTCGATCTGGAACAGTTCCTTGCGCATGCGCTCGTCGCGCAGCGGGATGCCACTGTTGATCGAGTCCAGCTCGACTTCGACCTCGGCGCGACCGCCGGGATCGACCTTGCCGTGCAGCACCAGAAAGCGCTGCACTTCGCAAATGTGGGCATTCTTCGTGCTGACAAACGACAGCCGCGACGACTCGCCGTCCAGATACCAGTTGGCCTGCGCCGGCAACGCGGCAGCGGCCAGCAGCAGACTGGCGAAGGCTTTATAGAGGGGGCGGTTGAACATTGAATACTCGTGGGGGCGATAAACCTGCACGAACCTTAACCGGCCATAGGTTTATTGCAAACATCAAGATCAAAAGATCGCAGCCTGCGGCAGCTCCTACAGGATCTGGTTCACACATCCACTCTGTAGGAGCTACCGCAGGCTGCGATCTTTTAAGGCTGTAAACGGCAGCCTTGCCGTTCGCTCAGCCACTGCGCGCGGTTGCTGCGGCCCATGCCGCTGACGGTGATGGTTTTGCTCGCGCTGTCATCGCTGAACCCACTGGTGGGCAGCCACTGTTTGACATAGCTCCGGCAATACTCGGCCTCGTTGTTCATCACGTAGCGACACGAACAATATTCCTTCGCCGTGTAAGCACTGATGATGTCCGGGAACGCCCAGAGGTTTTCCCGCTCGAGCCAGATCCAGCCGAGCAACACGATCAACACCAGCAGCAACATCCGCTTGAGCCGTTTCATGGCTGCACCGCCTTGAGCACGCGCTTGAGCAGTTCGGTGTGGCGGTAGCTGCCGTCACGATCATCGGCGTAACGCACGATCACCAGTTTCTCGCTGGGGATCACATACAGCGCCTGGCCCCAGTGACCGAGGGCGGCGAAGGTGTCGGGCGGCGCGTCGGGCCACGGCGCGGCGGCGCCATCGGCCGGGCGATTGAGCCACCACTGGCCGCCGGGTACCGCTTCGTCCTGATGCGCCTTGTAGCCGGCAAACGGCTCGCGGTTGAAGGCCACCCAATCCCTGGGCAACAACTGTCGATCATGCCAGCGCCCCTCGCGAGCCATCAGCAAACCGACGCGGGCCAGATCCCGGGCGGTGAGGTAGGCATACGACGAGGCGACAAACGTGCCGCCGGCATCGGTTTCCCACACGGCATGACGAATGCCCAGCGGCTCGAACAGCGCCGTCCACGGATAGTCGGGATAACGTTGCTGGCCAACCATGTTCTTCAGCGCCGCCGCCAGCAGATTGCTGTCGCCACTGGAATACCGAAACGCCTGCCCCGGCGGCGCGTAGGCATCGTGATCGGCGCTGAACGCAGGCATGTCGCGGTGCCCACGGGTGTAGAGCATCGCCACCACCGACGACTTCAGCGGCGCGTATTCGTAGTCTTCCTGCCAGTCCAGCCCCGAGGCCCAGTGCAGCAGATCGGCGATTGTTATGGCCGGGTGTTTTTCCAGTGTCGGGTAAAACCTCACGGCCGGATCTTCGAGCTTGAACAGGCCTTCGCCATACGCCACCCCAAGCACCGTGGCCATCAGACTTTTGCTGATCGACCAGGTCAGGTGCGGCGTCTCGGCACGGGTCGGGACGGCGTAGCGTTCGTAGACCAACTGGCCGTCGCGGATGATCAGCAAGGCGTCGGTGCGGATGCCTTGGCGGGTGTGGTCATCGCGGGATGGGAAGGCGTAGGTTTCCAGCGCCTCGACGGCAGGGCCGCTGAGTCTGGCGCCGCTCGGCCATTGTTCGCCGGGCCATTGCTCGGCCTGGACCGTGAAGCTGATCAGCAGCAGAAACAGGGACAGGCCTTTGCACATGGAAAAGTCTCAACCGACGGGTGCGAAGATCATGGCCCAGAAAAATGACAATCTCCCAATCACTGTAGGAGCTGCCGCAGGCTGCGATCTTTTGATTGTGCTTTTAAAGATCAAAAGATCGCAGCCTGCGGCAGCTCCTACAGGGGAATGTGCAGGGCTTTGGCCAAGCGCTTGGCCCTCGCACCGGTCGCCAACTGCATTACCGCCTGATCACGCTGCCACATCTGTACCCACTCCGGACTACTCTCGGCCAACGCCTGATCGATCTCGGGTTTGAGCGCATCAAACTGCGCAAACAACCCACCCAACAACACATGCCCGGCCGGATTGTTCGGTGGCTGGCGGCTCGCCTCCGCGCACCCGGCCAACAGCGCGAGCAAGCGCAATTGCAGCGCCTGCGACCAGCCACTGTCCTGACCGACGCCATACAGCCACGCGGTCATCGCGCTCAATACATAAACATCTTCCAGGGTGCGGAACGGCTTCACATAAGCATCCCAACCGTCCCCTGCGAGCAACTCGCACAGCGCGCCGTCCAGGTACAGCCGACCGTGACTGATGTCCGGCATCAGCGGCAGTGCCGGGAGTTTTTCCACCCGCACGCCGGGCTCGCCGGGGTAGACCACCGCCAGACTCAGGCGCGGTGCCTCGCCGGGTTCTTCACTGCGTGCGGCGACGAGCAGCCAGTCCGCCGCATCCCCCGCCGTGACGAAATCCTTTTGCCCGTTGAGTCGTAAATCGCTCAGGCGCGTCTGCATGTCCGCCGGGCGCAGGCTGCGCTGCTCGGTCGCACACAACGCGCCAAGGCTCGGCGGCGCGCTCGGCCAGAGCATGCGCAATGCCGCCTGATAACCCACCAGAAATGCCAGCCCCGGTGTCGCCATCCGCCGCCCTCCCGCCACCGCCAGTTCAAACGGCGTGACGTTGCCCAGTTGATCCAGCAACGCGGCGAAACCCTCCGCAAGATCGGCAACGGCGGGCAGGCGTTCACGGCTTTCGAGCAGGCTGGGCCAGGGCATAAGAGGCTCCTTGTGGGCTGTCATACAAGCATCACCAAACGTTCATGGCGATGACACCGGGGCTACATAGCCTGACTTTGCACAACATGGCTGCATAAAGAAAGTCGATCGGCTGCAACCCACGACGGGTTCAAGGCCCGTACGGAGATTCAAATGACTCAGATCGCCCGCATCAGCGACACCGGCAATGAACGCCGCCTGCAAGCCGAACGCCTGATCGGCGCCGAGGCCCTGCAGCAAGCCCAGGCCTTGCGTTTCAACGTGTTCAGCGGCGAGTTCAACGCCAAGCTGAAAGGCGCGGAACTGGGTCTGGACATGGATGACTATGATGTTCACTGCAGCCACATCGGCGTGCGTGACCTGAACACCGGGCGTCTGGTCGCCACCACCCGTTTGCTTGATCACACCGCCGCCAGCAGCCTGGGCAAGTTCTACAGCGAAGAAGAATTCAGCCTGCATGGCCTGACACATCTGAAAGGCCCGATTCTCGAAATCGGCCGCACCTGCGTCGACCCGGCCTACCGCAACGGCGGCACTATTGCGGTGCTCTGGGGTGAATTGGCTGAAGTGCTCAATCAGGGCGGCTACAGCTACCTGATGGGTTGCGCGAGCATTCCGATGCAGGACGGCGGCGTGCAGGCCCACGCGATCATGCAGCGCTTGCGTGAACGCTACCTGTGCACCGAACACTTGCGCGCCGAACCGAAGAATCCGCTGCCATCGCTGGATATTCCATCCAACGTGATCGCCGAAATGCCGCCGCTGCTCAAGGCTTACATGCGCCTGGGCGCGAAGATCTGCGGCGAGCCGTGCTGGGACGAGGACTTCCAGGTCGCCGACGTGTTCATCCTGCTCAAGCGCGACGAACTCTGCCCGCGCTACGCCAAGCACTTCAAGGCGGCCGTGTGATGAGCCGGTTTCGCGTGTACGCGCGAATCGCGCGGGTGTTGGTGGTGGTGACGCTGGGCCTGATCATGGCCAGCGTCTTCGGTGTGTTCGAGCGTCTGGGCCTGGCGCATTCGATGCAACGCCGTCAGCGCTGGTCGCGATTTTTCATGGCGCGCCTGAGCAATGCCCTGCCCTTTCGCGTGACCGTGCATGGCGAGCTGCCGAAACAGCCGATGCTGTGGGTCAGCAACCACGTGTCATGGACCGACATTCCGCTGCTGGGCATGCTCACACCGCTGTCGTTTCTGTCCAAGGCCGAAGTGCGCACCTGGCCAGTGGCCGGTTGGCTGGCAGCCAAGGCTGGCAGTCTGTTCATCCGTCGCGGTTCGGGCGACAGCCAGTTGATCCGCAAACAGATGACCCGCCATTTGCAAACCCGACATCCGCTGCTGATGTTCCCGGAAGGCACCACCACCGATGGCCGCTCGCTGCGCACCTTTCATGGTCGCCTGCTGTCGGCGGCAATCGATTCCGAGGTGATGCTGCAACCGGTGGCGATCCGTTACCTGCGTGATGGCGAAATCGACACGCTGGCGCCGTTCATTGGTGATGATGACTTGCTGTCGCACCTGATGCGCCTGTTCAGCAATGATTGCGGCGATGTCGAAGTGCATCTGCTCAAGCCAATCGCCTGTCAGGGTCGCGAGCGTGCGGCACTGGCGTTCGAAGCGCAGCAGGCGGTGCAGAAGGCGTTGTTTGGTGATATCGCCAAACCGGCCGAGCCACGGCGTGCCGGCGAACTGATCGCTGCCTGAAAAGCAAAAGATCGCAGCCTTCGGCAGCTCCTACACTGATCCCCTGTAGGAGCTGCCGAAGGCTGCGATCTTTTGATCTTGCCTATCCCTGTGAAGCCGCAAAGTCCTGCAGTTGCGGGTAGAACAAGCGGAAATCCTCACTCAGCGGCTCATACAAGCGCCGCAACTCCTGCATCGCCCCCGCCAGTTCCTCAGGCCGGGTCAGGCGCCGGGAGATCCCGCGCAACACCTGCTCCAGCACTTCGAACTCCTGATATGAACCCAGCCAGTCATTGGCGACCATGTGCGGCGCGATCATCGCCAGGCGTTCGGGCAGTTGCCTTTCACTCGACAGCACGCGGTAAACGTCGGTGGTGAACTGCTCCAGCGGCTGATCGGCGTACAGCGTCCAGTCGCGCGCCAGGCAATGGTCGAAAAACACATCGAGGACGATCCCGGCGTAGCGCCGACGCGTCTGCGAAAAGCGCCCGAGCGCCGTGTCCACCAAAGGATGGCGATCGGTGAACACATCAATTCGGCGGTGCAAGTGAATCGCCGCTTCAATCTGCGGAGCAAACTGCCCCTGCAGCCGTCCTTTGACGAAATCGCCATACAGACTGCCGAGTAATTGCTCGGGGCGCTGGCCTCCGAGGTGTAAATGTGCGAGATAGTTCATGGGCGCAGCTTAGCACTGCGCGCTTTCATCGTTACACCACACGTATCGTTATAACCCGATATACCGATTTATGCGGTCGTCAGATCAAATTCATATTGGTATATCGCGAAATACCGATTTAAAGTTCGCTTCATCGCGATATAGCGCTACACATCACGAGCACAAAGCCATGAACCTCGACCTCGACGAAATAATAAAAGCCCTGGCACACCCAGTACGGCGAGACATCCTCATCTGGCTGAAAGACCCCAAAGCCGAGTTTCCGGAACAGTTGCACAACCACGAGTACGGCATCTGCGCCGGGCAGATCGATCAACGCTGCGGCCTGTCGCAGTCGACCGTCTCCGCCCACCTGGCGACCCTGCAACGCGCAGGCCTGATCAGCAGCCAGAAAGCCGGCCAGTGGCACTTCTTCAAACGCAACGAGGACGTGATCCAGGCGTTCCTCGACGCCATCGTCAAAGAGCTCAGCGCTCCCACAAGGAATTGATTCAAATGCCCCTCTCGCTACTCATCCTGGCCTTGAGCGCCTTCGCCATCGGCACCACCGAGTTCGTCATCATGGGCCTGCTGCCCGATGTGGCGGCCGACCTCGGTGTGTCGATCCCGGGCGCCGGCTGGCTGGTGACCGGTTACGCCCTGGGCGTGGCCATCGGTGCACCGTTCATGGCACTGGCCACCGCCAGACTGCCACGCAAGGCGGCACTGGTAGCGCTGATGGGAATTTTCATCGTCGGTAACCTGCTGTGCGCCATCGCCAGTGACTACAACGTGCTGATGTTTGCCCGTGTCGTCACCGCGCTGTGCCACGGTGCGTTCTTCGGTATCGGTTCTGTCGTAGCCGCCGGGCTGGTAGCGCCGAACAAACGGGCCTCGGCCGTGGCGCTGATGTTCACCGGCCTGACCCTGGCCAACGTGCTCGGCGTGCCACTGGGTACGGCGCTGGGTCAGGAAGCTGGCTGGCGTTCGACCTTCTGGGCCGTGACCGTGATCGGTGTGATCGCGCTGATTGGCCTGATCCGCTTTCTTCCGGCCAAGCGTGACGAGGAAAAACTCGACATGCGCGCCGAACTCGCGGCCCTCAAAGGCGCCGGTATCTGGCTGTCGCTGAGCATGACCGCGCTGTTCGCCGCTTCCGTATTCACCCTGTTCACCTACGTCGCCCCCCTGCTCGGCGAAGTCACCGGTGTGTCGCCGCGTGGTGTGACCTGGACGCTGATGCTGATCGGCCTGGGCCTGACCGTCGGCAACATCATCGGCGGCAAACTCGCCGACAAAGGCATGGCCGCCACGCTGATCGGCGTATTCATCGCCATGGCCGTGGTCTCCACCGTGTTGACCTGGACCAGCGTTGCGCTGATCCCGACTGAAATCACCCTGTTCCTCTGGGCCACTGCGTGTTTCGCCGCCGTACCGGCGCTGCAAGTCAATGTGGTGACCTTCGGCAAAGCGGCACCGAACCTGGTTTCGACCCTGAACATCGGCGCGTTCAACGTCGGTAACGCCCTCGGCGCCTGGGTCGGCGGCAGCGTCATCGCCCACGGATACGGTCTGACCCGCGTGCCGCTGGCCGCCGCCGCTCTGGCGGTGCTCGCCCTGCTGGTGACCCTGATCACTTTCCGTCAGAACGGCAATGCCGATCTGGCCCCGGCAACTAACTGATTAACTTTCACTGACGAGGGTTGTACACATGGCAACTATTTTCGATCCGATCAAACTGGGCGACCTCGAGCTGTCCAACCGCATCATCATGGCCCCGCTGACCCGCTGCCGCGCCGACGAAGGCCGCGTGCCGAACGCGCTGATGGCCGAGTACTACGTGCAACGTGCCTCCGCCGGCCTGATTCTCAGCGAAGCCACGTCGGTGACCCCGCTGGGCGTCGGTTACCCTGACACCCCGGGCATCTGGTCCAACGACCAGGTCCGCGGCTGGACCAACGTGACCAAGGCCGTACACGCTGCCGGCGGCAAGATCGTCCTGCAACTGTGGCACGTCGGCCGGATCTCGCACCCCTCGTACCTCAACGGTGAAACACCGGTCGCCCCGAGCGCGATCCAGCCTAAAGGTCACGTCAGCCTGGTTCGCCCACTGGCCGACTACCCGACCCCGCGCGCTCTGGAAACCGCTGAAATCGCCGAAATCGTCGACGCCTACCGCACCGGCGCCGAGAACGCCAAGGCCGCCGGTTTCGACGGCGTGGAAATCCACGGCGCCAACGGCTACCTGCTCGACCAGTTCCTGCAAAGCAGCACCAACCAGCGCACCGACAACTACGGTGGCTCTCTGGAAAACCGCGCGCGTCTGCTGCTGGAAGTGACTGACGCCGCGATCGACGTCTGGGGCGCCGGCCGTGTCGGCGTGCACCTGGCCCCCCGCGCCGACTCCCACGACATGGGCGACGACAACCTCGCCGAGACCTTCACCTATGTCGCTCGCGAACTGGGCAAGCGTGGCATCGCCTTCATCTGCTCCCGCGAGAAAGAAGGCGCCGACAGCCTCGGCCCACAACTCAAAGAAGCCTTCGGCGGCGCGTACATCGCCAACGAACGCTTCACCAAGGACAGCGCCAATACGTGGCTGGCTGAAGGCAAGGCTGACGCTGTAGCGTTCGGCGTACCGTTCATTGCCAACCCGGACCTGCCTGCACGCCTGAAAGCCGATGCCCCGCTGAACGATCCGCGCCCTGAGCTGTTCTACGGCAAAGGCCCGATCGGCTATATCGATTATCCAGCGCTGTAAACAACATCAACAAACAAGAAGCCCTGCCTCGAAAGAGCCAGGGCTTTTTTATTTTCATACATTTAAAAAGTCGCCACACAAACAATATAAACCTAAGCTTGATTCAGCAACCAATTAGTTGCCAATCAACCAACTTAATTAAATAACGACATATAAACATGAATGATATAGACCCAAACAAACTTACATTTATCCTGCAAATCACCAATGCCACGGATTCTACTTTCTGGCTTGACGATTCGTCTCCAACGCACCCACCCGTGACTCGTATCGACAAGATCCTCCCTTACCAGACCGTCTTTATGGTGTTTGAAGGAGATCCTCATCTGAAGCAGGACATCGATATTGATTACGATATCAAAAAAGAGGTATTCACCACTTACATCTGCTACACCAACTACAAACAAAAAGTACAGTTCGACACCACGCTCAGTTATTGTCACAGACAAATCGCGGGACACCGAATTCCAACAGTCGAACTCTTCTGGGAAACCAATGCTTTCTCTATTGGCGCCGAACCCGTCACCTGCGGCGCGGCCCTGGAAAATGAAAACCCGGTTTACCCTTACAGCTATAAGATGATCGCTTTTATGACGCCGTCGGCCTGATGAAGGGTTATCCGCAGGTTCTGAAGTCAGTCGGATCAACCACGACGCTTGCTTGATCCCAAGCGACCGTAAGACCGCTGAGGCCAATCACCGCGACACCGATCACGCCAAAGCTGTCCGGGGTATGGTCGAAAATCAAATACCCGTATATCCCGGCAAACAGAATCTGCCCGTAACGGAAGGGTGCCAGCATTGCCAGTGCCGCATGGCGGAAAGCCTGGGTCAGCGACAGGTGACCGAGCAGGTCGCAGTGCCCAGGCCAATCATGAACAGGCCATGCAACAGCGTCGGCGTGCTCCAGAAGAACGGCACCCGTGCAGTCATGATCAGGCTGTTGAGAATGCCGGTGAGAAAGTTGCTGGTGGTCGGGCTGTCGATCCCGCTGAGCAGGCGGGAGAGCAATTGATAGAAGCCAAACCATAATGCCGAGCACAATGGCAACAAGATCGCCGAGGTGAACAGCGCACCGCCGGGCCGCACAGGGCACGCAGAAATTGCAAACCGGGCCGGTTGGTGCGTTCCACCGCTTAAAAACCAGTGCGCGGCACGAAAATCACCAGGAAGATCAGCGCGACACACTTATCGCCTGCTCGCGCCCTCGTAGCCCGGGTTGTTAACATTCATTCACACACTCGACACAAAACCCCTACAAAATACGTAGCTCGCTACCTATCAACCTGGCAAACGTACGTATATAAAAGCACCCCATTACAGAAAGGCGAACGACGCAGGGACATTTCCCTCGCTTCAAGCCTTGACACGAGCGGATCCAATTACGCATTTTGTTTCATTTGCGCAGGCTGGGGCTCAGGCGCAGCATATCCAGTCCTGTATCGACCCAGCGCTCGGCTTCAGCATGCAGTTGGAAGCTGTCGGGCGCCAATAGCCATCCATACAGGAGGCCATCGATATAAGCATGAATGCTGATGGCCGCCCGGGCAGTGTCGAGATCTTCCGGCAACTGGCCGCGATTTACCGCATTACGCAGGGTCAGAGCGATGCGCGTGTTGCAATCGAGACTGACTTCCCGGCGCTGCTGACGCAGATCGCACATTTCATCGGTGAACTCGCACTTATGAAACAGAATTTCGTTGATACGCCGGGTCTTCGGGTCCAGCGCAACTTGATGAAACAAATGAATCAGCAATTCGCGCATGCAGCCCAGCGGATCCAGCTCATCCTCACTTTCACTGGCCCGGGCCAGCTCATCCAGTGGCTCACGCAAAGAGTCGAGCATGGCCTGTACCAGATCGGCCTTGTTGCTGAAATGCCAATAGATGGCACCGCGCGTGACGCCGGCCATCGTCGCGATATCCGCCAGGGTCGTGCGGGCCACGCCCCTTTCATAAAACGCTTTCTCGGCCGCTTCGAGAATCTGGCTTCGCGTTTCCTGAGCTTCCTCTTTGGTACGACGGACCATGGCAGTAAAACCTCAAACAGGATGTTTCAGGGATGGCTGAATATCCACTGAATAAAGAAGGGGCCGATCTCTCACGAATCGGCTCCCAGGCCTACAATTTCAAACCTTGCGACGCATTTTGTAACAGGGTAGGTACGAAGCCAAGGTATTTACAAACAACCATGAACGTAAGTATATTACTTAGCAAGCTACTTATCCACTCGACCCGATTTTTTTACCCTTCCACACTTCTTGTGCGCATTTTGCGCGCCTGACCCGAGGATCTTCATGCAATTCAAGCCAGCTGTTACCGCTCTGGTCACTGCCGTCGCCCTGGCATCGCTGCTCAGCGGATGTAAAAAGGAAGAAGCGGCCCCGGCCGCTCCGCCTCCTCAGGTCGGCGTCGTCACCCTGCAACCACAAGCGTTCACCCTCACGTCCGAACTGCCGGGCCGCACCAGTGCGTACCGCATCGCTGAAGTTCGACCACAGGTCAACGGCATCATTCTCAAGCGTCTGTTCAAGGAAGGCGGCGATGTCAAAGCCGGCCAGCAGCTGTATCAGATCGATCCGGCGGTCTATGAAGCGACCCTGAAAAGCGCCGAAGCCAGCCTGCGTTCGACCAAGTCGATCTCCGACCGCTACAAGCAACTGGTCGATGAGCAGGCCGTGAGCCGTCAGGAATACGACACCGCTGTCTCCAACCGCCTGCAATCGGAAGCATCGCTGCAGAGCGCGCAGATCAACGTGCGTTACACCAAGGTCTACGCGCCGATCTCCGGCCGTATCGGCCGCTCTTCGGTGACCGAAGGCGCACTGGTCAGCAATGGCCAGGCCGACGCCATGGCGGTGATCCAGCAACTGGACCCGATCTATGTCGACGTGACCCAGTCTTCGGTCGAATTGCTGGAACTGCGTCGCGAACTGGAAAGCGGTCGTCTGCAAAAGGCCGGCGACAATGCGGCAGCGGTCAAGCTGACCCTTGAAGACGGCAGCCAGTACAAGCTTGACGGCAAGCTGGAATTCTCCGAAGTGTCGGTTGATCAGACCACCGGCTCCGTGACCCTGCGCGCGGTATTCCCGAACCCCGATCACACGCTGCTGCCAGGTATGTTCGTCCACGCCCAGTTGCAGGCGGGTGTGAACAGCGCGGCGATCCTCGCCCCGCAACAAGGCGTGACCCGTGACCTCAAAGGCACGCCGACCGCGCTGGTCGTTGGCCCGGACAACAAGGTCGAGTTGCGTCAGCTCAAGGCCAGCCGCACCGTCGGCAGCCAGTGGCTGATCGAAGACGGCCTGAAGGCCGGCGACCGACTGATCACCGAAGGTCTGCAATTCGTCAAACCGGGCATCGAAGTCAAGCCAAGCGAGGCGACCAACGTCGGCGCAAAGAACCCGGCCCCCGCACAGGCAGCTGACAAAGCCGCCGGCGGCAAAGGGGAGTAACCCATGTCAAAATTCTTCATCGACCGTCCGATTTTCGCCTGGGTAATTGCCCTGGTGATCATGTTGGTCGGGGCACTATCGATCCTGAAATTGCCGATCAACCAGTACCCGAGCATTGCGCCACCGGCCATTGCGATCTCCGTGACCTACCCGGGTGCTTCGGCACAAACGGTTCAGGACACCGTGGTCCAGGTGATCGAGCAGCAGCTCAACGGTATCGACAACCTGCGTTATGTATCGTCGGAAAGTAACTCCGACGGCAGCATGACCATCACCGCGACCTTCGAGCAAGGCACCAACTCCGACACCGCGCAGGTTCAGGTTCAGAACAAGCTGAACCTGGCCACCCCGCTGTTGCCGCAGGAAGTGCAGCAACAGGGTATCCGCGTGACCAAGGCAGTGAAGAACTTCCTCTTGGTGATCGGCGTGGTGTCGCGTGACGGCAGCATGTCCAAGGACGACTTGTCCAACTACATCGTGTCGAACATGCAGGACCCGATCTCGCGGACCGCCGGTGTCGGTGACTTCCAGGTCTTCGGTGCCCAGTACGCGATGCGCATCTGGCTCGACCCGGCCAAGTTGAACAACTTCAACCTGACCCCGGTCGACGTGAAAACCGCCATTGCGGCGCAGAACGTCCAGGTCTCGTCCGGTCAGCTCGGTGGTTTGCCTGCGGTACAGGGCCAGCAACTGAACGCCACGATCATCGGCAAGACCCGTCTGCAGACAGCCGAACAGTTCAAGGAAATCCTGCTCAAGGTCAACAAGGACGGCTCGCAGGTTCGCCTCAAAGACGTCGCCGACGTTGGCCTCGGTGGCGAAAACTACGCCATCAGCGCCCAGTTCAACGGCAGCCCGGCTTCCGGTCTGGCAGTGAAACTGGCCAACGGTGCCAACGCCCTCGACACCGCCAAGGCTCTGCGCAAGACGATTGATGACCTCAAGCCGTTCTTCCCGCAAGGCATGGAAGTCGTATTCCCGTACGACACCACTCCGGTGGTGACCGAGTCGATCAAAGGTGTGGTTCACACCCTGGTCGAAGCGATCGCGCTGGTGTTCCTGGTGATGTTCCTGTTCCTGCAAAACTTCCGCGCCACCGTCATCACCACCATGACCGTACCGGTGGTATTGCTGGGTACGTTCGGCATCCTCGCCGCCGCCGGTTTCAGCATTAACACGCTGACCATGTTCGGCATGGTGCTGGCCATCGGCTTGCTGGTGGACGACGCCATCGTCGTGGTAGAAAACGTCGAGCGGGTGATGAGCGAAGAAGGCTTGTCACCGAAGGAGGCGACCAAAAAGTCCATGGGCCAGATCCAGGGTGCGCTGGTGGGTATCGCCCTCGTACTCTCCGCGGTATTGCTGCCGATGGCGTTCTTCAGCGGCTCCACCGGGGTGATCTACAAGCAGTTCTCGATCACCATCGTCTCGGCCATGGCCTTGTCGGTAATGGTCGCCTTGATCTTCACCCCGGCGCTGTGCGCCACCATGCTCAAGCCGATTCCGAAAGGCGAGCACGGCACGCCGAAAAAAGGCTTCTTCGGCTGGTTCAACCGCAATTTCGACCGTGGTGTGCAGAGTTATGAGCGCGGCGTCGGCAACATGCTGTCGCGCAAAGCACCCTACCTGCTGGCCTACCTGCTGATCGTCGTCGGCATGATCTGGCTGTTCACCCGCATTCCGACCGCGTTCCTGCCGGAAGAAGACCAAGGCGTACTGTTCGCTCAGGTACAGACCCCGGCCGGCTCCAGTGCCCAGCGTACTCAAGTGGTCGTGGATGAAATGCGTGAATACCTGCTGCGTCCGAACAAGGACGGCGGTGAGGCGGATGCGGTGGCCTCGGTGTTCACCGTCACCGGCTTCAACTTCGCCGGCCGTGGTCAGAGTTCGGGTATGGCGTTCATCATGCTCAAGCCGTGGGACGAACGTAACGCTGACAACAGCGTGTTCAACCTGGCGGCCCGTGCCCAGCAGCACTTCTTCAGCTTCCGTGATGCCATGGTGTTCGCCTTTGCCCCGCCAGCGGTACTGGAGCTGGGTAACGCCACCGGTTTCGACGTGTTCCTGCAGGACCGTGCCGGTATCGGCCACGAAAAACTGATGCAAGCTCGCAACCAGTTCCTCGGCATGGCCGCTCAGAGCAAAGTCCTGACGCAAGTGCGTCCCAACGGGCTGAACGATGAGCCACAGTTCCAGCTGGAAATCGATGACGAGAAGGCCAGTGCCCTGGGCATTACCATCAGCGACATCAACAACACCCTGTCGATTGCCTTGGGCAGTAGCTACGTCAACGACTTCATCGACCGTGGTCGGGTGAAGAAGGTGTACGTGCAAGGCCAGCCGGATTCGCGCATGAGCCCGGAAGACCTGAAGAAGTGGTACGTGCGTAACGCCCAAGGCACCATGGTTCCGTTCTCCGCATTCGCCAAGGGCGAGTGGATTTACGGCTCGCCGAAACTGGCGCGCTACAACGGTGTGGAAGCGGTCGAGGTATTGGGTGCTCCGGCGCCGGGTTACTCCACCGGTGAAGCGATGGCCGAAGTCGAAGCGATTGCCAAGAAGCTGCCGGCGGGTGTCGGTATTTCCTGGACCGGTCTGTCCTACGAGGAACGTCTGTCGGGCTCGCAAGCGCCGGCGCTGTATGCCCTGTCGCTGCTGATGGTGTTCCTGTGTCTGGCGGCGCTGTATGAAAGCTGGTCGATTCCGATCGCGGTCATGCTCGTGGTGCCACTGGGGATCATCGGTGCATTGATGGCCACCAGCCTGCGCGGTCTGTCCAACGACGTGTACTTCCAGGTAGGTCTGTTGACGACCATCGGTCTTGCGGCTAAAAACGCCATTCTGATCGTCGAGTTCGCCAAGGAGCTGCACGAGCAAGGGCGCAGTCTGCGCGATGCCGCGATCGAAGCGTGTCGCATGCGTCTGCGACCGATCATCATGACCTCGCTGGCGTTCGTCCTCGGTGTAGTACCGTTGGCGATCTCCACCGGCGCCGGTTCAGGCAGTCAGCACGCGATCGGTACCGGCGTAATTGGCGGTATGCTCACGGCTACGATCCTGGCGATCTTCTGGGTCCCACTGTTCTTCGTCACGGTTTCGTCCATGGGCCAGCGTAAAATCGCCGACCAGGACGAGACGACTGAAACTCCTAAAGAGGCTGGCCAATGAGCAAGTCGCTACTCTCCATCGCAGTCGCTGCCTTCGTGCTGAGCGGTTGCTCGCTGATACCCGATTATCAGCAGCCTGAAGCACCGGTCGCGGGCCAATACCCGCAGGGCCCAGCGTACTCGCCGGCCCAGGCCCCGGCGCAGGCCGCTGCCGAGCAAGGCTGGAAGCAGTTTTTCCATGACCCGGCGCTGCAACAGCTGATCCAGGTGTCCCTGGAAAACAACCGCGACCTGCGTGTCGCGGCGCTGAACATCGACGCTTACGCGGCTCAATACCGCATCCAGCGTGCCGATCTGTTCCCGGCGGTATCGGCCAACGCCAGCGGCAGCCGTCAGCGGGTTCCGGCCCGTGCGTCGCAGACCGGTGAATCGAGCATCACCAGCTCCTACTCCGCCACCGTCGGCATCAGCGCCTACGAACTCGACCTGTTCGGTCGGGTTCGCAGCCTGAGCGAACAAGCGCTGCAACAATACTTCGCCACCGAAGAAGCGCGGCGCAGCACCCAGATCAGCCTGGTGGCCAGCGTGGCTAACGCCTACCTGACCTGGCAGGCCGACAAG
Source organism: Pseudomonas serboccidentalis (assembly GCF_028830055.1). NCBI lineage: Bacteria > Pseudomonadati > Pseudomonadota > Gammaproteobacteria > Pseudomonadales > Pseudomonadaceae > Pseudomonas > Pseudomonas serboccidentalis. The sequence goes on along the minus strand of NZ_CP101655.1, from coordinate 664,404 downwards.
GAACTGCTCAAGCTGACGCAAGACACCCTCGGTGCCTTCGAAGAAAGCTACAAGCTGACCAGCCGCAGCAACGAAGTCGGTGTGGCCTCGGCGCTGGACCTGGCGCAGTCGCGCACCTCGGTGGAAAACGCCCGGGCGCAACTGGCCAAGTACACCCGTCAGGTGGCTCAGGACGAAAACAGCCTGACCCTGCTGCTCGGCACCGGCATCCCGGCCAACCTGCAAGCGGCCAGACCGCTGTCGGATGACCTGCTCAGCGACGTACCGGCCGGTCTGCCGTCGGATCTGCTACAACGTCGTCCGGACATCCTGCAGGCCGAGTACAACCTGAAGGCCGCCAACGCCAACATCGGTGCCGCCCGTGCAGCGTTCTTCCCGAGCATCAGCCTGACCGCCAACGCGGGCAGCCTGAGCCCGGACCTGTCCGGCCTGTTCAAGGGTGGTTCGGGGACGTGGCTGTTCCAGCCGCAGATCAACCTGCCGATCTTCAACGCCGGCAGCCTGCGCGCCAGCCTCGACTACTCCAAGATCCAGAAGGACATTGGCGTGGCGAACTACGAGAAGGCGATTCAGACCGGCTTCCAGGAAGTTGCCGACGGCCTGGCCGCGCGCCAGACCTATACCGAACAGCTGCAAGCGCAGCGTGACTTCGTGCAGGCCAACCAGGATTACTACCGCCTGGCCGAGCGTCGTTACCGCATCGGTGTCGACAGCAACCTGACCTTCCTCGATGCCCAGCGTCAGCTGTTCAGCGCGCAACAGGCACTGATCACCGACCGCCTCGCGCAACTGACCAGTGCGGTCAACCTGTACAAGGCATTGGGTGGTGGCTGGAATGCGCAGACCGCGCAGAACGAACCGCTGAAAGAAGAAGCACCGAAGATGAAGCTGTTCTGATCGTCCGGTGAACACATCAAGCCCACCTCATTGGTGGGCTTTTTGTTTTCAGGCATTGAATCAAAAGATCGCAGCCTTCGGCAGCTCCTACAGGGAACGCATCCCAATGTAGGAGCTGCCGAAGGCTGCGATCTTTTGCTGTTCGATAATCGCCCAAAACCCGCTTTCCCCGATTGAATCCCGCCCACCGCGCCCCGCACCATTCGATCCACAAAACCAATAACAACAGGTTCGACACTATGCCCCTGCGCCTTGCCCCGTCCGGCTGATCGCCACCGCTTCATTCCCTGAATTTCAACACCTGTCTGCGCCCCGAAAGCGGCGGCAGCGAACCCGTTTGCCTTACAAAAACAAGAGAGCCCCGAGCCCATGAGCACCTCCCCTGCGCCGTACGCAATTCCCGGCCTGATCGCCCTGGCCCTGACCGGTGCCGCCCTGCCCGCCCTCGCCGAAGAAGCGGGTTTTGTCGAAGGCGCCAGCGCCAACCTGAACCTGCGCAACTTCTATATCAACCGCAACTTCACCAACCCGACCAAGGCACAGGGCAAGGCTGAAGAGTGGACGCAGAGCTTCATCCTCGACGCCAAATCCGGTTTCACCCAAGGCACCGTCGGTTTCGGTATGGACGTGCTCGGCCTGTATTCTGTAAAGCTTGATGGCGGCAAAGGCACGGGCGGCACCCAGTTGTTGCCGCTGGACCATGACGGTCGTCCGGCGGACAACTTCGGCCGCACCAATGTGGCATTCAAGGCCAAGCTGTCGCAGACCGAGATCAAGGTCGGCGAATGGATGCCGGTGCTGCCGATCCTGCGTTCGGATGACGGGCGTTCGCTGCCGCAAACCTTCCGTGGCGGCCAGATCACCTCGAAGGAGATCGATGGTCTGACCCTGTACGGCGGGCAGTTCCGCGCCAACAGCCCGCGCGACGACAGCAGCATGAGCGACATGTCGATGTTCGGTAAATCGGCGTTCACCTCCGATCGCTTCAACTTCCAGGGCGGTGAATACGTTTTCAACGAAAAACGCACGCAGATCGGCCTGTGGAACGCCGAACTCAAGGACATCTACAGCCAGCAATACGTCAACCTGATCCACAGCCAGCCGCTCGGCGACTGGACCCTGGGCGCCAACCTCGGGTTCTTCTACGGCAAGGATGACGGCAGCGCCCGCGCCGGTGAGCTGGACAACAAGACCTGGTCGGGGATGTTTTCGGCCCGGTACGGCGGCAACACCTTCTACGTCGGCCTGCAAAAACTCACCGGCGACAGCGCCTGGATGCGGGTCAACGGCACCAGCGGCGGCACCCTGGCCAACGACAGCTACAACGCCAGCTACGACAACGCCCAAGAGCGCTCATGGCAGGTGCGCCACGACTACAACTTCGCCGCTCTGGGCATCCCCGGCCTGACCCTGATGAACCGCTACATCAGCGGCGACAACGTGCACTCCGGGACCACCACCGACGGCAAGGAATGGGGCCGCGAATCGGAACTGGGCTACACCGTGCAAAGCGGCACCCTGCGCAACCTGAACGTGCGCTGGCGCAACTCGACCCTGCGCCGCGACTTCAGCAACAACGAGTTCGACGAGAACCGCCTGATCATCAGCTATCCGATCAGCCTGCTCTGAAAACCGGACGCCGGCGCTGCATGAGCAGTGCCGGCGCAACCACTGGTCGGCCCGCACTGGCGATTTGTCGAGGCGCAGATACAGTCAAAAGGGTGTGTAAATTCTCCAGCCTGATGTAGGAGCCCTTAGTTTTCTTCCGTTATCTCCGGATGCTGTACGCGAAGCTGCCTTGGCCACGGAGGTCAGGTATGAGCAAGCGAATAGTTATCGTCGGTGGCGGTGTAGGGGGAACCATGCTGGCCAATCAACTGGTCGGCAAGTTGTATCCCGAAGTTCTACGCGGCGACGTCACGATTACATTGCTGTCCAACTCCCCCGATCACTATTACAAACCCGCGTTCATGTACGTGGCGTTCAATCAATTCTTTGCCGAGGAACTCAAACGCCCCGAGCGATCGTTGCTGCGCCCGGAAATTACCTTTGCCGTCGAAGACGTCACGCGCTTCGATTTCCCCGCTCAGAGCTTGCAAACCCGCAGCGGCAAGCGCTACAGCTACGACTTCCTGGTAATCGCCACCGGTTGTGTACCGGCACCGGAGCGCATCGAAGGGTTGCAGGAAGCCGGCGACCACTTCTATCAATATGAGCCGGCCCGGCAATTGGCGCAGCGCTTGAGTACGATCAAGAAAGGCCGGATCTTCATCACCGTCTCGTTTCCACAGACCCCCAATGTCCCGCATCAATGCGGTATCGCTCCGGTGGAAACCACGCTGATGCTCGATGACTTCCTGCGCCGGCGCGGCGTCCGTGACCACGTGGAGATCGTCTACACCTACCCCACCGTTGCCCAACTGCTGCGCAATTGCCTGTTTCTGCAGCGCCCGACCGGCAATGTGCTCCCCGCCATCTTTGAACAAAAGAACATCCTCTACCAACGCGGCTTTACCCTCAGCCATGTCGATGCCGATCAGAAAATTGCCTATTCGGCCGAGGGCGATGCCCAGCCCTTCGACATTCTGATGGCGACCCCGCCGATCCGTGCCGTGGATGCGGTACTGCAATCGGGTGCCTCACAGGCGCCGAACAACGAAGGCTGGCTGCCGACCCATCACGAAACCCTGCAGGTTTACGGCCTGGAGAACGTCTACGTGATTGGCGACACCGTCGATCTGCCGGTGAGCAAGGCGGGAGGCGCCTGCCATAACCAGGCGCCGGTCATTGCCAACAACATTGCCGGAGAAATTCGTCTGGGATCGACCGTCAGCGTTTATGACGGACGGGTTCAAGCCGTGGCGCAGATGGGGCTCAATGCCGGCATGCCGCTGTGGTACGACTACGCGCACGACGTTCTGCCGACACCCCCGACCAAACTCGGCGGTCTGCTCAGAAACGGTTTCAACCGCGGCCTGTATTGGGCCGTTGCCCGCGGCATGCTTTGACCCTGCACAGGGAGGAGTGAACAGCGATGAACCCGCCTGATGGAAACGCAGCCGGCGCGGACGGGATACCGGCCACACCGGGTTTGAACAACTTGATGGAAAAACTGCAGCCCCTGATCGACAACGGTCGGCTGGACAATCTGGTCGACCTGCTGTCGCTGGTCTCGGACACGGTCGATTTGCTCGACGCCGCCATGGTGGAGAAACTCGCGCAGTTGTTCGAGAACGGCACTGCCGCCATCTGGACTGTCAGCAATGCAGTACGTGTGGCCAAAGCCGAGGTATCCGCACAATCGTCAGCGCCAGGCCTTTTGGCGTTACTCAAACTGTTGAATGAAGAGGACACACGCAAAGGCGTGGCCGTTGCCCTCAAAACCCTTAACGTCATTGGACGACAACTGTAATCCGCCAGAGAGGACCTCCTCATGAGCGCAAGACTCGAAACGGCAGGGAACGCCTGCACCCACTGGGACGCCAAGGCGTACCAGCAGTTTTCCCGTCTCAGGCAACGCCCGGTCAATGAATTGCTCGACCGTGTCGACCTGGACAACCCCCAACGCATTTATGACCTGGGTTGCGGCACCGGCATCGCCACGCAATTGCTGGCCGAGCGTTGGCCGCGTGCGCAACTGCATGGGGTCGACAGTTCGCGACAGATGCTTGATCAAGCGCGATGCCTGCCAATCAGCGCCCAGTGGACAGAGTGCGACCTGCTCGACTGGCACCCCGAACAACCGGCCGATCTGCTGCTCGCGGCGGCGGTGTTGCACTTCATTGGCGATCATCAACAATTGCTGCCGCGCCTGCTCGGGCATCTGCGTCCCGGCGGCTGTCTGGCGGCGCACATGCCCGACTGGCGCGATGCGCTGTGGTATCGACTGATGCTCAATACGCTGGATAACGCTGGGCACGGAGGCACGCCATTGGGCACGCCTGAACTGCGCCAGCGCATGGCAGCGCGGTCGTTGCTGGCGCTGGAGGATTACTACCGCTTGCTGGCGCCGCTGACCACGTCGCTGGACATCTGGGAAACCGAGCAATTGCAGGTGGTCGACGGCAAGTCGCCGATCTATGACTGGGTGAAGGTCTCGGCGCTGAGGCCGGTGATGCAGGCACTCACGTCACAGGAACAGGCGCGATTTATCTACCACTTCCTGATGCGGGTGCAGGCGCATTACCCGCAGGAAAAAAACGGGCGTACGTTGTTTCCGTTCAAGCGGATTTTCATAGTCGCCAGAGTGTGATGTGTCACCGCAAATATCGCCATCGCGAGCAGGCTCACTCCTACAGTTGAACGCGTTCCAATGTAGGAGTGAGCCTGCTCGCGATGGCGTCACTTCAGGCATCATCAATCCCGGGATTCGACCCCAAGCTCATCCCACACCGACTCCGCCAGATGGAACGTCGCATTGGCCGCCGGGATCCCGCAATAAATCGCGCTCTGCATGATCACTTCCTTGATCTCGCCGCGGCTCACGCCATTGTTCGCCGCTGCGCGTAAATGCAGTTTCAGCTCGGCCTCGCGGTTCATCCCGATCAGCATGGCGATGGTGATCAGGCTGCGGGTGTGCCGTGGCAGGCCCGGGCGGGTCCAGATGTCGCCCCAGGCGTGGCGGGTGATCATCTCCTGGAATTCCGAGTTGAACTCGGTCAGCGCATTCAGGCTGCGATCGACGTGAGCATCGCCCAACACCGCGCGGCGCACTTGCAAGCCTTCGTCGTAACGTTGTTTCTCGTCCACAGACTTCCCCTCACTGAGCGTTCAGAAACGCCAACACACGATCACTGAAAGCCGCACCGGCCTGCACGTTGGACAGGTGCGCGGCATAGAACTCGGCGTACTCGGCGCCGCGCACATGCTCCTGAATGAAATGCCCGCCGGACGGTGGCGTCACCGCATCTTCAGTACCGGCAATCACCAGCAACGGCAGGTTGATCAAGGCCAATTGCTCACGGAAATCGGCATCACGCACCGCCGCGCAATTGGCCGCATAACCTTCAGGCGAGGTGGCCGCGAGCATGTCGGTGATTTTCTTCGCCGCGCCCGGATTGGCCGCCGAAAAATCCGGGGTGAACCAACGCGCAATCGACGCATCACGCAGTGCGACCATCGCCACCGGGCCGTCGCGCAGCACGGTTTCGATGCGCGGATTCCACACCGACGGGTCGCCGATCTTCGCTGCGGTGTTGCACACGATCAGTTTGTGCAGACGATGACCGGCATTGATCCCCAACCACTGGCCGATCAGACCACCCATCGACAGTCCGCAGAAATGCGCGCGTTCGATGTGCAGCGCATCAAGCAAGCCGAGTACATCACGGCCCAGTTGCTCGATGCTGTAAGGGCCCGGTGTCACCAGCGACTGGCCATGGCCGCGCGTGTCGAAACGCAGCACGCGAAAGTGCTCGGTGAACGCTGGCATCTGCGCGTCCCACATGTGCAGATCGGTGCCCAGCGAGTTGGACAGCACCAGCACCGGCGCATCGACCGGGCCTTCAATAACGTAATGCAGTTCGCCATCGGCGAGTTGAACGAAAGCCACAGCCCTCTCCTTTCAGACAGACAATGCGTTGTGTTCGGCCACTGCGCGCTCGACCCAGGCTTGTGCCTGGCCGAGGTAATGCGCGGGGTCGAGCAGATGATCCAGTTCAGCGCTGCTCAATTCGGCAGTCACTTGCGGCTCGTCGCCGAGCACCGCGCGCAGATGGCGTTGTTCGGCCACCGCACGTTTGCAGCATTGTTCGAGCAAATGATGCGCGGTGTCGCGGCCGACGCGCTGGGCCAGGACGATGCTCACCGCTTCGGCCAGCACCAGCCCTTGGGTCAATTCGAGATTGCGCGCCATGCGCGTGGCGTCGACTTCCAGGCCATCGGCGAGCAATTGCGCCTGCTGCAATGCGCCGGACACCAGGCAGCAGATCTCCGGCAGGGTTTCCCATTCGGCATGCCACAGACCGAGGCTGCGTTCGTGCTCCTGGGGCATGGCGCTGAACAACGTCGACACCAGGCCCGGCACCCGGGTCGCCGCGCCGATCAATACCGCCGCACCCACCGGGTTGCGCTTGTGCGGCATGGTCGACGAACCGCCCTTGCCCGGTGCCGACGGCTCGAACACTTCCGCCGCTTCGGTCTGCATCAACAGGCTGACGTCGCGACCGAGTTTGCCGAGGCTGCCGGCGATCAAACCGAGGACGGCGCCGAACTCGACGATGCGATCACGCTGGGTGTGCCACGGTTGCTCGGGCAGCGTCAGTTGCAGCTCTTCGGCCAATGCCTGGGCGATCGGCAATGCTTGTTCGCCGAGCGCCGCGAGCGTGCCGGACGCACCGCCAAACTGCAGCACCAGCAGACGTGGCTTGAGTTCGCGCAGACGCTGACGACTGCGGGTCACCGCACCGAGCCAACCGGCGATCTTCATCCCGAGGGTCACCGGTGTCGCGTGTTGCAGCCAGGTGCGCCCGGCCAATGGCGTCGCCGCATGACGCTTGGCTTGAGTGGCGAGCGAATCGGCCAGAGCTGCCAGAGCGCTCTCAATCAACGCCAGCGCCTGACGCAATTGCAGGACCAGCCCGGAATCCATCACGTCCTGACTGGTGGCCCCCAGGTGCACATAACGCTCGGCCTCAGCGTCGGTCGCGGCAATCTGTTTGCCCAACGCCTTGACCAGTGGAATCGCCGAATTGCCTGCCGTGGCAATGGCTTCACCGAGCGCGGCGAAGTCATACAGACCGGCGTTGCATGCAGCGGCAATCGGTGCAACGGCGGACGCCGGAATCACCCCGAGCCGCGCCTCGGCCCGGGCCAGCGCCGCTTCGACGTCGAGCATCGCCTGCACCCGGCCCTGATCACAGAACACTTCGCGCATATCGCGGGCAGTGAAGTAGGCATCGAACAATTGATTGCCCGGTCGCTGAGTCATAAACAGTCCTTGCCGGCGCGGGCCTGCACGGCCCGCGCACATCGGTTTAGAGATCGTGGTGCAAGTACGCCGCCTGTTTCGGCAAGCGCAGGCTGAACAGGAACGCCACCGCCATCATCACCGTGACGTACCAGTAGAAGGCGTTTTCCATGCCCCCGGCTTTCAGGCTCAGGGCCACGTATTCGGCCGAACCGCCGAAGATCGCATTCGCCACCGCGTAGGCCAGTCCCACGCCCAGGGCGCGCACTTCAGGCGGGAACATTTCGGCTTTCACCAGGCCGCTGATCGAGGTGTAGAAACTGACGATCGCCAGCGCCACGGTGATCAGCACAAAGGCCAGAATCGGGCTGCTGACGCTTTTCAGGCTCAACAGGATCGGTACGGTGAACAGCGTGCCGAGCGCGCCGAACCAGAGCATCGAATTCCGTCGGCCGATCTTGTCGGCGAGCATGCCGAACAGTGGCTGCATGCACATATACAGGAAGAGCGCGCCGGTCATGATGTAGCTGGCGGTCTTGGCGTGCATGCCGGCGGTGTTCACCAGGTACTTCTGCATGTAAGTGGTGAAGGTGTAGAAAATCAGCGAGCCACCGGCGGTGTAACCGAGCACGGTGATGAACGCGGCCTTGTGATCGCGAAACAGCGCGCGGATGCTGCCGGCGTCCTTGTTCTCGCGCATTTCCTTGCTGGTGGTTTCTTTCAGCGAACGCCGCAGGAACAGCGAAATCACCGCCGCCACCGCACCGACCACAAACGGAATCCGCCAACCGTAGGCGCGCAGTTCGTCTTCGCTGAGGAACTGTTGCAGGATCACCACCAGCGACACCGCCAGCAGTTGTCCGCCGATCAGGGTCACGTACTGGAACGAGGCGAAGAACCCGCGCTGGCCCTTGAGCGCGACTTCACTCATGTAGGTCGCTGTGGTGCCGTACTCGCCGCCCACCGACAAACCTTGCAGCAGCCGCGCGAACAGCAACAGCAGCGGCGCCCAGACACCGATGCTGGAATAGGTCGGCAGGCAGGCGATGAGCAACGAACCGAAGCACATCATCAGCACCGAAATCATCATCGAGGTCTTGCGGCCCTTCTTGTCCGCCAGCCGACCGAAGATCCAGCCCCCAATCGGGCGCATCAGGAACCCGGCAGCGAACACCCCGGCCGTGTTGACCAGTTGCACCGTGGGGTTATCGGAGGGGAAGAACGCCGGGGCGAAATAGATCGCGCAGAAGGCGTAGACATAGAAGTCGAACCATTCGACGAGGTTGCCGGACGAAGCACCGACAATGGCGAAGATGCGCTTGCTGCGCTCTTCGCCGGTGTAATGAGCGGTGGTAGTTGTCATTGTTTTTTACTCTGAGGGGACAGGTGAGAGTCTAGACACACTTCGCAACACTCCCGTTCCACGAATACATCCAACACAGTTCCCTTGTAGACCGCAGACCTGTGGCGAGGGGGCTTGCCCCCGTACGGCTGCGCAGCAGTCGCCGAACCAGCACACTCAATTCATCTGACAACATGCGTTTGCAGGTTTCAGGCTCGCTTCGCAAGCCGACGGGGGCAAGCCCCCTCGCCACAAGTTGATTCCTGATCCAGGATTTTGTGCTGAATCAGTAATCGAAGAACACCGTCTCTGCATCAGTCCCCTGCAGAACCACATTCCACTGGTAAACACCCGAGGCGTCCGGCTTGGCCAGCAATGTGCTGCGACGTTCAGCCGGTACACACTCCAGCAACGGATCATCAACGTTCGCCGACTCGCCTTCAAAGTAGATCCGCGTGAGCAAGTGCTTGACCAGGCCACGGGCAAACACCAGCACCACCAGATGCGGCGCCTGGGTCGAGCCCTTCAGGCCTTCGACCGTGCCCGGTTTGATCGTGGTGAAACGGAAACGCCCTTCAGCGTCCACCGGCACCCGGCCGAACCCTTCGAAATGCGGGTCCAGCGGTTTGTCCTGCTCGTCTTCCGGGTGCGCGTACTTGCCGGCGGCGTTGGCCTGCCAGACTTCGAGCATCGCGTCGTTGACCACATCGCCATTGCCGTCAACGACTTGGCCGGTGATCGCCACGCGCTCGCCGAGGGTTTGTTCGACCGCAAGGTTTTCGCGGTTCAGCCAGGTCAGGCCGATGTGGTAATACGGCCCGACGGTGTGGGACGTGGTGGCAGTCAGCGTCATCTTATTTCTCCATCGGCGTGGCATCGCGGCCGCGCAAGACGATGTCCCAGCGATAGCCGAGGGCGTAGGACGGAATGGTTTTTTCCAGATCGAAAGCGGCGATCAGACGTTCCTTGGCGCAGGTGTCCGGCACGCAGTTGTAGATCGGGTCGTAGGCCAGCAACGGGTCGCCGGGGAAATACATCTGCGTCACCAGACGCGTGAGAATGCTCGGCCCGAACAGCGAAAAGTGGATGTGCGCCGGGCGCCATGCGTTGTGGTGGTTGCCCCACGGATAGGCGCCGGGCTTGATGGTCTGGAACTGATACCAGCCGTCGGCGTCGGTCACGGTGCGGCCGGTGCCGGTGAAGTTCGGGTCCAGCGGTGCGTCGTGCAGGTCACGTTTGTGGTTGTAGCGGCCGGCGGCGTTGGCCTGCCAGATCTCCACCAGAATCCCCGGCACCGGCAGGCCGTTTTCGTCGAGCACACGGCCGTGAATGATGATCCGTTCGCCCAACGGTTCGCCGTCGTGCTGCGCGGTCAGGTCGTTATCCTTGTCGGCGACGCGTTCGGCACCGATGGTCGGGCCGGTGATCTCCGACAACGAATGCGGCAGAAACACCAACGGCTTGGACGGCGAGCGCAGGTTGGTGGATTGATACGTCGGGTGCAGGTACTCGGGCTGGGTGCCTTCCTGCGGACGACGGTAGCCAGGCTTGTCAGTCATTTCGCTTTCCTCTGTTCTTATCAGTCGACGCGTTGCGTCAGACGCGTTCGATCGCCAGGGCCAGACCCTGCCCTACTCCGACGCACATCGTCGCCAGACCTTTCTTGCCGCCAGTCTTTTCCAGCTGATGCAACGCGGTCAGCACCAGCCGCGCGCCGCTCATGCCCAACGGGTGACCCAGGGCAATCGCGCCACCGTTCGGGTTGACCTGTGCCGCATCGTCGGCCAGCCCCAGTTCGCGCAGCACCGCCAAACCCTGGCTGGCAAAGGCTTCGTTGAGTTCGATCACATCGAAATCGCTGACCGCCACGCCGAGACGCTCGATCAGTTTGCGCACCGCCGGCACCGGGCCGATGCCCATGACGCGTGGCGCGACGCCGGCGCTGGCCATACCGAGCACTTTGGCGCGGGCGGTCAGGCCGTGTTTCTTCACCGCGTCGGCAGAAGCGAGAATCAGCGCAGCCGCACCGTCGTTGACCCCGGAGGCGTTGCCGGCGGTGACGGTCTTGTCCGGGCCGTTGACCGGTTTCAGTTTGCTCAGCGCTTCAATCGTCGTGTCTGCGCGTGGATGTTCGTCCTGGCTGACCACGGTTTCGCCTTTCTTGTGGGCGATCCGCACTTCGACGATTTCCTCGGCGAAGTAGCCCGCCGCCTGCGCGGCGGCAGTGCGTTGCTGGCTGCGCAGGGCGAAAGCGTCCTGATCGGCGCGCGACACTTTATAGTCGTCGGCGACGTTGTCGCCGGTTTGTGGCATCGCATCGACACCGTACTGCGCCTTCATCAACGGATTGATGAAACGCCAGCCGATGGTGGTGTCTTCCAGTTTCATGTTGCGCGAGAACGCCGCATCAGCCTTGCCCATCACGAACGGTGCGCGGGACATCGACTCGACGCCGCCGGCAATCGCCAGCTCCATCTCGCCGCTGGCAATCGCGCGGAATGCCGTGCCAATCGCGTCCATGCCCGAAGCGCAGAGACGGTTGAGGGTCACGCCCGGCACGCTGTCCGGCAGGCCGGCCAGCAGCAGCGCCATGCGCGCCACGTTGCGGTTGTCTTCGCCGGCCTGGTTGGCACAGCCGAGGAATACTTCGTCGATCGCGTTCCAGTCCACCGAGGGATTGCGTTCCATCAGCGCCTTGATCGGCACGGCGGCCAGATCGTCAGCGCGTACGGCGGACAGTCCACCGCCGAAACGGCCGATGGGGGTACGAATCGCGTCGCAGATATACACGTCACGCATCAAGCTTCTCCCGGTGCCTGGCCGTGGGCCGCGGCGGTGCGCGCTTCCAGATCGCGCAGCGCGGTCAACTCGACCTCGGTCGGCTCGGCGGTGGTGACTACATTGTCAGCAAAACGGATCGCCCAACCGGTGGCCGCGATCACTTGCTCGCGGGTCACGCCGGGGTGCAATGCAGTGACCACGAACTCATGGGTGCCCGCTTCCGGCTCCATGATGCACAGGTCGGTGATGATCCCGACCGGCCCGGCACCCGGCAGGCCCAGACGCTTGCGCGAATCGCCGCCCTCGCCGTGTCCGACCGAGGTAATGAAGTCGAGCTTGTCGACGAACGAACGCGCCGACTGTTTAAGAATGATCAACACGCTCTTCGCCGAACCGGCGATTTCCGGCGCGCCACCGGCACCCGGCAGACGCACTTTCGGCGAGTGATAGTCGCCGACCACGGTGGTGTTGATGTTGCCAAAACGGTCAACCTGCGCGGCGCCGAGAAAACCGACGTCGATGCGCCCGCCCTGCAGCCAGTAGCGAAAAATCTCACCGGTCGGCACCACGGTATCTGCGGTTTCCGCCAGTTCGCCGTCACCAATGGACAGCGGCAGCACGCTCGGCTTGGCACCAATCGGGCCGGATTCGTAGATCAGCACCACGTCCGGCGATGAGGTCAGACGCGCCAGGTTCGCCGCTTTCGACGGCAAGCCGATGCCGACGAAGCACACCGAGCCGTTCTTCAGGCGACGGGCCGCGGCGACGGTCATCATTTCATTGGTGGTGTAAGTCATTACTTGGCCTCCGAAGCAGCAGCCAACTTGGCCTGGAACTCGCTGAAGTCAGCGCAGCCGTGGATGTATTCGTTGATCCACGCGGTAAACGTCTCACGGTCGCGAGCGATCGGGTCCCACGCCTGATAGAAACGATTGTCGCGCTCGGTGTAACCATGGGCGTAGGACGGATGCGCGCCGCCGGGTACGTGGCAGACCGCGCTCAGGGCCCAGGTCGGCAGCACGCAGGCGTTCATCGGCGCGTTGAGGTTGTCGACGATTTCCTCGACGGTGACGATGCAGCGCTTGGCCGCCAGCGCGGCTTCTTTCTGCACCCCGAGAATGCCCCACAGCAACACGTTGCCTTGGCGGTCGGCTTTCTGCGCGTGGATCACGGTGACGTCCGGACGCACCGACGGCACTGCCGCCAGCACTTCACCGGTGAACGGGCAGGTCACGGACTTGATCAGCGGATTGACCTTCGGCAGGTCGGAGCCGGCGTAGGCCCGCAGCACAGCGAATGGCAGGCCGGAAGCGCCGGCGACGTAGGCATTGGCCAGGTCGGCGTGGCTGTGCTCTTCGATCTCCAGCGCATGCGGCCATTGCTTCTCGACCGCATCGCGCAGACGGTGCAGCGAACCCACACCCGGGTTGCCGCCCCAGGAAAAGATCAGCTTGCGTGCACAACCGGCACCGATCAGTTGGTCGTAGATCAGGTCAGGCGTCATCCGCACCAGGGTCAGATCTTTCTTGCCCTGACGAATGATTTCATGACCTGCCGCCGTAGGGATCAGGTGAGTGAAGCCTTCGAGCGCGACGGTGTCGCCGTCGTTGACGAATTGCTTCACCGCGTCGTGCAGCGAAAGGATCTCAGCCATGGAGCAGGCTCCCGTTTTTGTAGTGAATCGCCAGTGATAAAAAGGCGCGAGGTTCAGCGCCGGAGTCACTGCAGATTAAGCCGCTGAAAATCGCCAAACAATCCGATAATCGACTGAGTGTTCGTTTATCGAACAGATTGTTGCTTCCCTATCGTTTCGTATCGTCAGCAAAAGATCGCAGCCTGCGGCAGCTCCTACATTTGGAATTCGTCCCTTGCAGGAGCTGCCGAAGGCTGCGATCTTTTCGGCTTACACCGCGATATCAGGTGGCATCCGCATGACTGACCATGCCCTTGATCACCACCGCCGTCGTCGCCAAAGCCGCTGGAATCACCAGCGCCGTCAGCACCTGCTCGAAATTCCAGCCCAGGCCCAGCAACGTCGCGCCCATCCACGCCCCGAGAATCGCGCCGAAGCGACCAATCCCGAGCATCCACGACACACCGGTCGCCCGACCCTGGGTCGGATAAAACCGCGCCGCCAGCGACGGCATTGCCGATTGCGCGCCGTTGACGCACATCCCGGCCACCAGCACCAAGGTTGCGAGCAAGGTGATGTTGCCCAGGCTCTGCCCCACCGCGTAGGCAAACACCCCGGCCAGCAGGTAGAACGTGCCGATAACCTTGTGCGGATTGAAGCGGTCCATCGCCCAGCCCACCGCGACCGCGCTCAACACCCCGCCGAACTGGAACAGCGCGCCAATGAACGCCGCCTGCTCCATGCTCGCGCCACTGTCGCGCATCAGGGTCGGCAGCCAGCTGGTCAGCAGGTACACGATGACCAGGCCCATGAAGTAGGTCAGCCACAACAACAAGGTGCCAGCGCTGTAGGTGCCGGAGAAAATCACCGCGAACACGTTGCGCGCCTTGACGGTTTTCTGCTCCGGCACGCTGAAACTCGACGCCTGCGCCACGGCAACCGGATCGATCGGTGACAAGGTCTTGCGTACTTTGTCAGTGCCGCGATTGCGCACCACCAGGTAGCGCGCCGATTCCGGCAACCAGAACAGCAACACCACGGCGAGGATCAACGGCAGGATCCCGCCGATCAGCAACAGGCTGTGCCAGCCGAACGCCGGGATCAGCTTCGCCGAAATGAAGCCGCCACCGGCCATCCCGAGGTTGAAGCCGCAGAACATGCTGGTCACCAGCAACGACTTCTTGCGCTCCGGGGTGTATTCCGAGAGCAGCGTGGTGGCGTTGGGCATGCCGGCGCCCAGCCCAAGGCCGGTGAGGAAGCGCAGCACCAGCAGTTGTTCGACGTTGGTGCTGTACGCCGAGGCCAGGCTGAAGGCGCCAAACAATAGGACGGCACCAACCAGCACGACTTTGCGCCCGAAGCGGTCAGCCAGAGGGCCGGAACCCAGTGCGCCGAAAACCATGCCGATCAACGCGGCGCTCATCACCGGGCCGAGGCTGGCGCGGTCGATGCCCCAGTCCTGAGACAACGCCGGGGCGATGAACCCCATCGCCGCGGTGTCGAGGCCATCGAGAAACACAATCAGGAAACACAGGATCACCACCCGCCACTGATAGCGCGAGATCGGTTGGGCATTGATGAAGGTCTGCACGTCGAGGCAGTTACCTACAGCGGACTGAGGCTGGTTCATTATTTTTATTCCACGCAAAAAACGCAGTCGAACAGCGGCCGGCCAACGAGCGGCACGGTCACAAGAATAGAAGGTCTGGATCAGGCGTTGCGGTGAATCCGGCAACAGAGAATGGGGCTGAGACAGTCGGGGAGCATGCGCATGGTGAGTTGCCTCTTGTCATTATTATGGGAGTCGACAATCCGGCAGGCTCATTCGCATCAGCGCCGGATGACGCTGCCGCGACATTAATGATCCGAGGGTTTTAGCGTCAATTCGATAAACGCAACACTGTGCGTTTATCGAACAGCTTCCTCAGGCAAACAACTGCGCGCTGAGGTCGCGACTGGCACTGAGCAGGCCCGGCAGGAAGCGTTGTTCCAGCTCGGTGCGGCTGACGCGACCGGCATGGGTGCTGACATTCAGCGCCGCAACCACTTGGCCCGAGGCGTCGTAGACCGGCACCGCAATCGAACGCAGGCCCTGTTCCAGTTCCTGATCGACGATGCACCAGCCCTGCTGCCGCACTTCCTGCAGGCATTCGAGCAAGGATTGCGGGGTGTGCAGCGTGCGGCTGGTCTTGGCCACCAGTTCGGCATGGTCGAGGTATTCGCGCAGCGAGGTGTCGTCCAGCGCCGCCAGCAAGATGCGGCCCATCGACGTGCAATAGGCCGGCAGACGCCCGCCCACCGACAGGTCCACCGAGATCAACCGTTGGGTGGTCGCCGAACGGGCGATATAAAGAATGTCGTCGCCTTCAAGCGTCGCCATGTTACAGGCCTCGTGCAGTTGCTCGCTCATGCGGTCGAGGTACGGCTGGGCGGAAACCGCCAGCGGCGTCGAGGACAGATACGCGTGGCCGAGGGTCAGCACTTTGGGCAGCAGCGAGTACGTGCGGCCATCGGTGGTGGCGTAACCCAGTTTGATCAACGTATGCAGGCAACGGCGCACGGCAGCGCGGGGAATTTCCGTGCGGTGGCTGATCTGTGCGATGGTCAGGTGCCGCTTGCGCTCCTGAAACGCCTGCACCACCGCCAGGCCACGGGCCAGCGAGGTCATGAAATCCGGGTCGCCCGTCAGCGCCTGAATACGCTTGGCCGGTGAAGCGACGATCGGCGGCGCCACGGAGGTGAAGGAGTTGCGCATTTGATCGTTCATTTCTTGTCCTTTTTCCGGCACGGATCAATGGCTATACAAGCGGCTCACCGGCAGATGCACAAGGGCCGGAGCGCCAAGATTGGGCGATTATCGAACCGCCGACCGATTATCGCAATCGCCTGCTGCGACCGCGCTCGGCCTCCAGGAAATATTTTCTCAACTTTGTCGAGCCGCTGAATCGATCCTTAGTTGTTCGACTTAATGACGCCAAAAACACAACACCGGGCCAATAACGGTTTGGCCCGACTGCAACTACCGATAAAAAACGTCAGTCACAAAACAATCACACATCCGGAACCGTTTTTAACTTGGCAAAGATAGTCATTCCCGAATCGACCGCTATAATGCATCTCAGTGGCGCCCGGTTTATTCGCCGAGACCGCCACCCGCCGACGCGATGCCAATCGCCGACAGCCCCGGCCAGCGCTGACGCGCATGATTCATGCAAATCCAGCACTCGCTGAAACAGGAAACTGATGCTGCGTCAGTTTTAATCTGGTGCCGTAGCCGCCTGCAACATGGAAGTCTTGATCGCCCTGCCGATAACACCAATGCCTGTCCGGGTATTGCCTGTCGGTGGACTCGCTCAATCGATTCGTTGCAGTGCGTTTCACCAGACATTTATCTCAACTCAAACAGGTAGCACTGTGACGAAAGACGAACTGCGCGCGGAACTTGAGCGCCAGGAACAACGTTACAAGGAAGTTTACGGCGGGGAAGTCACCACCTACGCCGCTCAACCCGAACCGGAACGCAAGGCATGGCGCAAACGCCCCACTGTTCAGGATCAGGTTTTCCAGCAAGAACTGAAAAAGATGGAAGAAGAACTCAAAACCGAAGAGCCATGAACGGGCGATCCTGAGTTTTTCGAGGGTCTGCGTCGGCACCGGTTACAAGCGCGGTGACGCGACGATGCCTTGCGCGCCCGCTACCCGCGGGCAGCGGCCAATTCCCCGTCCTGCACGGTAATGGAGCGTGTCGTACAGGTTTCAGAGATATTTCACACAAGCGTTTGAGCCGTCTCCGGCCTCGGCAAAACCCTCGGTCGATCGCTGTTTTTATAAGCTAATCAGTCACTTGCAAAACCCTGCAAAACACTCGGCCATTGCACCTTGCAACAATTTAATTCGTTGAAGTAGGCAACCGATGAGCAGGTAGGGGATCGATTTCCAGTCTTTTCTGGCATAATCGCGCCCCCTTATGACCGGGTCAGAAAACCTTCATGATCGATTTATTCAGCGGACTGGATGCTTGGGTGCTTGTGAGCCTCTTGCTCGCCCTGACGTTTGTCCTCGCCTTCGAGTTCATCAATGGATTTCATGACACCGCTAACGCGGTAGCCACTGTTATCTACACCAAAGCCATGCCGCCTCACCTGGCGGTGTTCTTCTCCGGTGTGTTCAATTTCCTCGGCGTGTTGCTGGGCGGCGTTGGCGTGGCGTATGCCATTGTTCACCTGCTGCCGGTGGAACTGCTGATCAATGTGAACACCGGCCATGGCCTGGCGATGGTGTTCTCGTTGCTCGCCGCAGCCATCGCCTGGAACCTGGGCACCTGGTACTTCGGTATCCCGGCGTCGAGTTCGCACACCCTGATCGGCTCGATCCTCGGTGTCGGCCTGGCCAACGCCCTGATCAACGACATTCCGCTGGCCGACGGCGTGAACTGGCAGAAAGCGATCGACATCGGCGCCTCGCTGGTGTTCTCGCCAATGGCCGGTTTTCTGGTCGCGGCCCTGGTGCTGATCGGCCTGAAATGGTGGCGCCCGCTGTCGAAGATGCACAAGACGCCGGAACAGCGCCGCAAGATCGACGACAAGAAGCACCCGCCGTTCTGGAATCGCCTGGTATTGGTGATGTCGGCGATGGCCATGAGCTTCGTGCACGGTTCCAACGATGGTCAGAAAGGCATCGGCCTGATCATGCTGGTACTGATCGGCATCGTGCCGGCGCAGTTCGTCCTCGACTTGAACAGCACCACTTACCAGATCGAACGCACTCGCGATGCGACCCTGCACCTGAGCCAGTTCTACCAGCGCAACGCCTCCACCCTCGGCGAGTTCCTGGCCTTGGGCAAAAGCGTAGAAGGCGACCTGCCGGAGAAATTCCGCTGCAACCCGCAGCAGACCGAACCGACCATTTCCGCCCTGCTGCACACGCTTAAAGGTGTCTCGGACTACCACTCGCTGCCGGCCGACAGCCGCATCGAAGTCCGTCGCTACCTGCTGTGCCTGGACGACACCGCGAAGAAAGTCGCCAAGCTGCCAGGCCTTGAAGCCCGTGAAAAGGCTGACCTGGACAAACTGCGCAAAGACCTGACCACCACCACCGAATACGCCCCGTTCTGGGTGATTCTGGCGGTCGCCCTGGCCCTGGGCCTGGGTACCATGATCGGCTGGAAACGCGTGGTACTGACCATCGGCGAGAAGATCGGCAAGCAAGGCATGACCTATGCCCAAGGCATGTCGGCCCAGATCACCGCCGCGAGCATGATCGGCCTGGCCAACATCTTCAGCTTGCCGGTGTCGACCACCCACGTCCTGTCCTCGGGCGTGGCGGGCACCATGGTTGCTAACAAGAGCGGTCTGCAAGGTGGCACCGTGCGCACCATTTTGCTGGCTTGGGTGTTGACCCTGCCGGCGACTGTGGCGCTGTCGGCTGGTTTGTTCTGGCTGGCGTCGAAGGCGTTGGGTAGTTGATAAACCGCAGCACATGAGAAAGGCGCGATTCTTAAGGATCGCGCTTTTTTTTGGGTTTGGATTTATGAGCATATCCGTTGCTGTGGGTGTTGCCGCTGGCGGTTTTGCTCTTACAGCGAGTCACTTTTTCCAAACGCCGGAATGCCGGCCCAGCGAAAAAATAACCCAAAAGGCTTTGCCCCGGCGTTCGGCACCTCGCTACGGTGTCCATCAGGGGGCATCGCCTACGGTTTGCTTCGCTGCACCTGCTCTCGATGTATGCGGCTGCGCGCCTCTCCCCTGATGAACACCTTCGCTCGGCCTGCCGAAGGGGCTGAAGATCAAAAGCCACATCAAAAGCCAAAGCCAAAGCAGATCAAAAGATCGCAGCCTTCGGCAGCTCCTACATGGGATTGGACGTATTCAGTTAGAGATTAATTGGCAGATTGGACGCCTTCGCGAGCAAGCTCCCACAGTTGGAATGAGGCCGCTCAGTTAGAGCTTGGTCGGAGCGTAGACCGCCATCGCTGGCAAGCCAGCTCCCACAAAGATTGAGCATTCCTGCCAGAAATTGGTCGGCTGTCAGGCCGCCATCGCCAGCAGGCTGGCTCCTACAGTTTTGATTTGTGTAAGCCCATGCGGCGCAGCCGCCCCTCTCAACAGGATGAGCGTTAGCTCGGCTGCAGCTCTTGATCTTAAGGCCCCAGCGTACGGCCCGCTCGCTGGGGCTCGGGGTTCCCGAGCTACGGTGTGTCGAAGGGGCATGAGATCAAAAGCCAAAGATCGCAGCCTTCGGCAGCTCCTACAGGAGATTTTTCAGCGCCAAGAAATTGGTCGGCCCGTAGGCCGCCATCGCGAGCAGGCTCACTCCTACAGAAGATCAAAAACCGAACGCAAGCTCTTCACCACTCAACAGGATGAGCGTTAGCTCGGCTGCAGCTCTTGATCTTAAGGCCCCAGCGTACGGCCCGCTCGCTGGGGCTCGGGGTTCCCGAGCTACGGTGTGCCGAAGGGGCTGAAGGTCAAAAACCAAAGCCAAAGATCGCAGCCTTCGGCAGCTCCAACAGGAGATTTTTCAGCGCCAAGAAATTGGTCGGCTCGTAGGCCGCCATCGCGAGCAGGCTCACTCCTACAGAAGATCAAAAGCCGAATGCAAGCTCTTCACCACTCAACAGGATGAGCGTTAGCTCGGCTGCAGCTCTTGATCTTAAGCCCCAGCGTACGACCCGCTCGCTGGGGCTCGGGGTTCCCGAGCTACGGTGTGCCGAAGGGGCATGAGATCAAAACCCAAAGATCGCAGCCTTCGGCAGCTCCTACAGGAGATTTTTCAGCGCCAAGAAATTGGTCGGCTCGTAGGCCGCCATCGCGAGCAGGCTCACTCCTACAGAAGATCAAAAGCCGAACGCAAGCTCTTCACCACTCAACAGGATGAGCGCAAGCTCGGCTGCAGCTCTTGATCTGTAAGGCGACGTCGGAAGGCTGAGTGGAGGGATTGATCCGGGCGTGGGAGCGCAGCGACCGTACGACGCAGTCGTACACAGCGGAAGGAGGTGCAGCGAAGCAAACCGGAGCCGCTGCGCCCGGATTGATCCCGCAGCGAAGGAACCCGAGCCTGCGAGGGCCGAACGCAGGAGCAAGCCTTTTCGGTTACCTTTTTGGCGTTTGAAAAAGGTGACCCGCCGTAAGGGCGGAACCGTAATCAGCAACACCCACAAAAACGGATATTCACCCAGAACCCCAAGAGCCTGGTCGGCCCAAAGGCCGCCAAGAAGACAAAAAAAAGGGCAACCGAAGTTGCCCAAAATGCCTTGCGTGCTCATCAAATCCAGAAAGACCTACTTCTTGCGCTTATTCGCATCCTTCCAGATAAAAAATCCAAACCCTGCAAAAAACAGAACCATGAGCCCCACGGTCAGAACCCCGGCAAACACCACGTTATCGAAAAACATGACTGTGGCCTCCCGGCCCCTGCTTTGCTGCGATGGAACTAAGTTAACCAATCACGCAGGCGCAGAAATTGACCAGGATCAAGTCCGGTCAACACAGAAGGTAAAGGCGGGAAAATAACTGACCTGCATCAACGGATGCGGAGGGAGATCAACGCTTTTTCGGTTTCTTTTTCGGCTTTTTCTGGGTTTTTCCCAGCGGCATGGCCTGTTCGAAGGCCTTGCGCACTTCGTTCAGGCGTTTCTCGTTGAGGTCATGCACACGCTTGGCGCGTTCAGTGCTGAGGTCGATCAGTTTGTCATCTTGGCTCATGGCGTTGGGCGCATCGCTTGAAGAAATCACAACTGCCGCATCGCCGGCAGGACTGCGCCAATCATGCCGCCTGACGTCAGCGCTGACCAGCCACCGCTCTACAACAATTCATGTAAATGAACCGATTCAGATCTCGATATCGACCCACAAGCCCTGACGCGGCTGATCTTCCATCAGCGGCACCACCGGCACCGTGTTGTCGGCATTGAGTTCGGTGCCAGGCACGGCGAGGTGTTCTTCCGGGTCTTCGTCGGCTTCGCGTCGGCGGCGATCACGCTCCTGCTGGCGGCGTTGTTCTTCGCGCGCCAGCAGTCGATCCTCTTCCGGATCGCGTTTTTGCAGGTCGATCGTGCTTTCGTTGGAGCTTTCCTGCACCGGCACCACCGGAGGGATGTCCGGCCGCTGGCGAATCGGATCCTGCTGGGAAGTGATCGGCACAGCGCTCAAGGGGAGCATCGGTGGCAGCATATAAAGGGTCTCCTGTCAGCAGGCTATCGGCTTGGGCGAAGCTGGCTTGAGCCGCTGGTCGCAAACTTGTGACCGGGTTGGCACTCACAGGTGCCGCACGCCTTCGAAAAACCGACGCATGACCGCCACCTGCCTCGACTTGCAGCTTGCAGCTAAAAGCTCGCAACTGCTCCTAATCCTTTGGCCTCGGGCCCTCATTCCGTTAAGATAGCCCGCTTTTTCAAGGTGGGAGTCAGGCAGCATGGCGCAGCAGTATCAACCGGGGCAACGCTGGATCAGTGACAGCGAAGCAGAGCTTGGTTTAGGCACCGTTCTGGCACAGGACGGCCGCTTGTTGACCGTGCTTTACCCGGCCACTGGCGAAACCCGCCAGTACGCGCTACGGAATGCGCCCCTCACCCGCGTGCGGTTCTCGCCGGGTGACACCATTACTCACTTCGAAGGCTGGAAGATGACCGTGCGCGAAGTCGACGACGTCGACGGGCTGATGGTCTATCACGGCCTCAACGGGCAGAACGAAGCGGTCACCCTGCCGGAAACCCAGCTGTCGAACTTCATCCAGTTCCGTCTGGCCAGCGACCGTCTGTTCGCCGGGCAGATCGATCCGCTGGCGTGGTTCTCCCTGCGCTACAACACCCTGGAACACACCAGCCGCCAGTTGCAGTCCTCGCTCTGGGGCCTGGGCGGCGTGCGTGCGCAACCGATCGCGCACCAGCTGCACATTGCCCGTGAAGTCGCCGACCGCATCGCGCCGCGCGTTCTGCTGGCGGACGAAGTGGGTCTGGGTAAAACCATCGAAGCCGGTCTGGTGATCCATCGCCAACTGCTGTCGGGCCGCGCCAATCGCGTGCTGATCCTGGTTCCGGAAAACCTGCAGCACCAGTGGCTGGTGGAAATGCGCCGCCGCTTCAACCTGCAAGTGGCGTTGTTCGACGAAGAACGCTTCATCGAAAGCGATGCCACCAACCCGTTCGAAGACACCCAGTTGGCGCTGGTCGCGCTGGAGTGGCTGGTCGAAGACGAGAAGGCTCAGGACGCGCTGTTCGCCGCCGGTTGGGATCTGTTGGTGGTCGACGAAGCACACCACTTGGTCTGGCACGAAGAAAAAGCCAGCCCCGAGTATTCGCTGGTCGAGCAACTGGCTGAAGTGATTCCCGGCGTGCTGCTGCTCACCGCCACCCCGGAACAACTCGGTCAGGACAGCCACTTCGCCCGCCTGCGCTTGCTCGACCCGAACCGTTTCCATGACCTGGCCGCGTTCCGCGCCGAGAGCGACAACTATCGCCCGGTGGCCGAAGCCGTTCAGGAACTGCTCGACAAGGGGCGCCTGTCGCCGGAAGCGCACAAGACCATCCACGGTTTCCTCGGCAACGAAGGCGAAGCCCTGCTGACGGCGGTCAACGATGGCGATACCGAAGCCAGCGCCCGTCTGGTGCGTGAGCTGCTCGACCGTCACGGCACCGGCCGCGTGCTGTTCCGTAACACCCGCGCCGCAGTGCAGGGTTTCCCGGAACGCAAACTGCACCCGTACCCGCTACCGTGCCCGGACGAATACCTCGAACTGCCGCTGGGCGATCACGCCGAGCTGTACCCGGAAGTCAGCTTCCAGGCCCAGCCGGACGCCAGCGAAGAAGAGCGCTGGTGGAAATTCGACCCGCGCGTCGAGTGGCTGATCGATCAGCTGAAAATGCTCAAGCGCACCAAAGTGCTGGTGATCTGCGCCCACGCCGAAACCGCGATGGATCTGGAAGACGCTCTGCGCGTACGTTCCGGCATCCCGGCCACGGTGTTCCATGAAGGCATGAACATCCTCGAGCGTGACCGCGCCGCCGCCTACTTCGCCGACGAAGAGTTCGGCGCGCAGGTGCTGATCTGCTCGGAAATCGGCAGTGAAGGTCGCAACTTCCAGTTCGCTCATCACCTGGTGCTGTTCGATCTGCCGTCGCACCCGGACCTGCTCGAGCAGCGCATCGGTCGTCTCGACCGGATCGGCCAGAAGCACATCATCGAGCTGCATGTGCCGTATCTGGAAACCAGCCCGCAAGAGCGCCTGTTCCAGTGGTACCACGAAGCGCTGAACGCGTTCCTCAACACCTGCCCGACCGGCAACGCCTTGCAGCATCAGTTCGGCCCACGCCTGCTGCCGCTGCTCGAAGAAGCGGATGATGGCGAGTGGCAAGCGCTGATCGACGAAGCACGCACCGAGCGCGAGCGCCTGGAACAAGAGCTGCACACCGGTCGTGACCGTCTGCTGGAACTCAACTCCGGCGGCGCTGGCGAAGGTGACGCGCTGGTCGAAGCGATCCTTGAGCAGGACGACCAGTTCGCCCTGCCGATCTACATGGAAACCCTGTTCGACGCGTTCGGCATCGACAGCGAGGACCATTCGGAAAACGCCCTGATCCTCAAGCCGAGCGAGAAGATGCTCGACGCCAGCTTCCCACTGGGCGACGACGAAGGCGTGACCATCACCTACGACCGCAACCAGGCGCTGTCGCGCGAAGACATGCAGTTCATCACCTGGGAACACCCGATGGTGCAAGGCGGCATGGACCTCGTTCTGTCCGGCTCGATGGGCAACACCGCCGTCGCGCTGATCAAGAACAAGGCGCTGAAACCGGGCACCGTGCTGCTGGAACTGCTCTACGTCAGCGAAGTGGTCGCGCCGCGTTCGCTGCAACTGGGCCGCTACCTGCCGCCGGCCGCCCTGCGCTGCCTGCTCGACGCCAACGGCAACGACCTGTCGCCACGGGTCTCGTTCGAAACCCTGAACGATCAACTCGAAAGCGTGCCGCGTGCCAGCGCCAACAAGTTCATCCAGGCCCAGCGCGATCAGCTGACGCCACGGATCAACGCCGGTGAAGACAAGATCACCCCGCGTCACGCCGAACGCGTGGCCGAGGCCCGTCGTCGTCTGGCCGCCGACACCGACGAAGAACTGGCACGCCTGACCGCGTTGCAAGCGGTCAACCCGACCGTGCGTGACAGCGAACTGGATGCGTTGCGCAAGCAGCGTGAACAGGGTCTGGCGATGCTGGACAAAGCGGCGCTGCGCCTGGAAGCGATCCGGGTGTTGGTGGCGGGTTAAGCCCTCTGCTCCACCGCTATAAATGAAAAGGCCCGCAGTGATGCGGGCCTTTTTGTTCAGGGCAAAAAACAAAGATCGCAGCCTTCGGCAGCTCCTACAGAGGATCGCATTCCAATGTAGGAGCTGCCGAAGGCTGCGATCTTTTGATCTTAAGCAGTCGCCGCTGCAACATCAGGCTCAACCACCGCCACCAGTCCCTCCTTCATCCGCTGCGCATCGCGCACAAAACACCGCGCCGCGAGAAACAGAAACACCATGGTAAAGAACAGCGCCACCGGTATCAGGTACATGGCGTCATGCAGTCCCACGGCCTTGAACGCCTCGGTCATCTGTTCCGCTCCCGCCGAAAGCATTGCCGATTGGGCAAAGTGATCGGACAAGGCGCCCACCACCACCGGCCCCAGTCCGCCGCCAAGCAGGTACAGCCCGGCAAAGAACAGCGCCATCGCCGTGGCCCGCAGGCGCGGCTCGACCACGTCCTGAATCGCCGTGTACACGCAGGTGTAGAAGTTATAGGCAAACAGCCAGCCGACGCTGAACACCGCGACGAACACGCCGATCTCGACGCGCCCGGCATGCAGTGCCCACGCGGTGCACAGGGTCGAAATGATCAGGCTGAAGCCGGCAAACAGCAGCCGGCCGTTGGCGATCCGTTGATGGATCTTGTCGGCGATCCAGCCGCCGAGGGTCAGGCCGATCAACCCGGTGATACCGACAATCACCCCGGTCGCCACCGCCGCCTCCTGCAACGGCATCAGGAAATATCGCTGCAGCATCGGCACCAGAAACGAGTTACAGGCGTAGGTGGCGAAGTTGAAGCACAAACCTGCCATCACCAGCCACAGGAACGTCGGCACGGCGAGCACGCGGCGGATCGGCTTGTCGACTTTCTCCTGGGACACCTGCACGGTTTCTGCCGCGCCGCGTTTGGGCTCCTTGATGAAGAACATGAACACCGCGAGGATCAGCCCCGGCACCGCCGCAATAAAGAACGGCGCGCGCCAGCTGTCGAACGCCTTGACCATCGCGCCGATGGTGAAAAACGCCAGCAGCAGCCCCAGCGGCAGACCGAGCATGAAAATGCCCATGGCCCGAGCCCGGCGGTGCGCCGGGAACAGGTCGCCGATCAATGAGTTGGCCGCCGGTGCGTAACTGGCTTCGCCAATGCCGATGCCCATGCGCACCAGCAGGAAACTCCAGAAGCTGCCGACCAGTCCGTTGACCGCCGTCAGCGCACTCCAGGTCGCCAGACCCCAGCCCATCAGTTTGCTGCGCGAACCGGTGTCGGCCATGCGCCCCAACGGCAGACCGGCAATCGCATACACCAGGGTGAACGCGGTGCCGACGATCCCCAGTTGAAAGTCGCTGAGGTGCCATTCCATGCGGATCGGCTCGATGATGATCGCCGGAATGGTGCGGTCGAAGAAGTTGAACAGGTTGGCCAGGAACAACAGGAACAGAATGCGCCAGGCATTCGCCGCTTGGGTCGAGTTCTGCATGGGTCCGTCTCTTTATTGTTATAGGGCTTCACTGCCGTCGCATCCGAGCCCGGAACCTGCAATCTAGACACGCCTGACGGGGCTGTCTGTGATCATTCGTCAGCCTGATGACGGGCCATGGCACTGTAACGAAACGTAAGCCCTTGATAACACTGAAATCCCCCATAAACCGGGGCTTTCACGGCAAAACCCGGCTACAAAAAAATACTTTCGCGCCCCCCTTCCCAAGTTCATGGCGAAGTCTAGAATAGCCGCCGGATCCGTCCGGATTCGCCGATCAACCCCTTTGATACCCTCCCTAATGTCCGAAGTCAGTCCGTGTCTGAATTGCGGTGCCTGCTGTTCCCATTTTCGTGTGTCTTTTTTCTGGGGTGAATGCTCATCCTCCGGGGGTACGGTGCCCGATGAACTGGTGACACAGATCACCCCCAGTCGGGTGGCGATGAACGGCACCGACTGCAAATCACCGCGTTGTACAGCGTTGGTCGGTGAAGTGGGCAGCAACGTGCAGTGCTCGATTTATGAGCAGCGCTCCAGCCCCTGCCGCGAGTTCGAGGCGTCGTGGGAGAACGGTGAACAGAACGTCGACTGCGACGCCGCCCGGGCGCGCTTCGGCTTGCCACCTCTCGACCCGGAATGGAACCAGATCCATTACGACCAGAGCGCCTGACGCTTAGCACCAATCGCTATTAGGCTCATGCCGAAATCGTTGACTGCAATATGCCACTATCGCTTGCACGGCAAAAACCGCCTCTATACTGCTTTCATTCGCCTGCGTTGATGACGCAGTAGGGACGACTTCAGAGACGGGGCATGCTATGGAGTGGCTTGGTTTGCAGTTTGTTACCGAGCTGCCGGAGAGCGGGCAGGTCATTCTCGATTGCACACATAATCCCTTGCTGGTGCTGGTGGCCTATCTGGTCGCCTGCGCCGCGAGTTTTGCCACCCTCGACATGGCCGAGCGGGTCGGTCACGCCGAAGATCCGGGTTCGCGACGGGTGTGGCGCTGGATCGGCGCCACCTGCCTGGCCAGCGGCATCTGGGCCATGCACTTCATCGCCATGCTGGCGTTCCAGGCGCCGATCGAAATCCACTACGACCTGGCGATCACCCTGTTTTCCCTGCTGATCGCCCTGCTCGCCTCGTGGCTGGCGATGCACACCTTGAGTGGGCCGCAGCCCAGCCTGGTGCACTACCTGAAAACCGCCATCATCATCGGTCTGGGCATCGCCGGCATGCACTATGTCGGCATGGCGGCGATGCACTCGGTGGCCAATGCCTACTACCAGCCACTGTTGTTTTGCCTGTCGATCGTGATTGCGGTCGGTGCCAGCTTCGCCGCACTGTGGGTCGCCGGTTACTTGCGTGAAGGCAGCGGGCGTTTTCATCAATTGCTCAAATACACCGCTGCGATGATCCTCGGCGCCGGCATCATCAGCATGCATTTCACCGGCATGGCCGCAATGCGCCTGGTGTTGCCCGAAGGCGCCGCGCCGACCCTGAGTGCCGAAACCAATCACCTGCAACTGGGCCTGACGGTCGCGCTGATCATCCTGCTGATTCTGGGTAGCGCAATCAGTGCGGCGCTGGCCGACAAGAAACTGCAGAGCAAGGAGCACGACCTGCGCCGGGTCAATGCCCTGCTCAGCCAGCTTGATCAGGCGCGGATGTCACTGCAACAAGTGGCCAACTATGACGCCCTGACCAACCTGATCAACCGTCGCGGTTTCAACCAGATCTTCGCCGAGAAACTCAACCAGAAAACCAGCGAAGGCGGTATGCTCGCGGTGATGTTTCTCGATATCGATCACTTCAAGCGAATCAACGACAGTCTCGGCCATGACGCCGGCGACGCCCTGCTCAAAGTCATCGCCAATCACATCAAAAGCTCGGTGCGCAGCCATGATGACGTGGTCGCACGGTTCGGTGGCGACGAGTTTTGCATCCTGATCGGCCTGCATGAGCGCGAGGAAGCGCGCAACATGGCGCAAAGGATCATGCTGAAAATGAAGGAGCCGATCGAGCTGGCCGGACGGCGCATGGTGATGACCACCAGCATCGGCATCAGCCTGTTTCCCGACGACGGCACCACTTGCGAAGAACTGCTCAAGCACGCGGATCTGGCGTTGTATCAGTCCAAGGGGGCCGGACGTAACGGCCTGCATTTTTTCAGTTCAAACATGAAGACCCGCGCCAGCCTGGAACTGCAACTGGAAGAAGAACTGCGCCAGGCCCTGCGCGAAGAACACGGGCTGACCCTGTATTACCAACCGATTTTCGAACTGAAAACCGGCCGGGTGACCAAACTCGAAGCGTTGATCCGCTGGCAGCACCCGGTGCACGGCCTGCTGGCCCCGGACCGTTTCATTGCGATTGCCGAAACCAACGGCCTGATCGCCGAGCTGGACAATTGGGTGCTGCGCCGGGCCTGCGCGGACCTTGGCGAACTGACGCGCCATGGCTGCGACGAACTGAAAATCGCCTGGAACTGCTCGCCACTCAACCTCGCCCGGGAAGAGCTGGCCGATGAGATCGAAAGCGCGCTGCGCAGCGCCGGGGTCGCGCCGGAACGGCTGGAACTGGAGGTCACCGAAAACGCATTGATGGGCAACATCGCCAACACCCTGGTGTTGTTGCGGCAAATCCGCGCCCTCGGTGTGTCGTTGTCGATCGACGACTTCGGCACCGGCTATTCGTCGCTTGCCTACCTCAAGCGCCTGCCGCTGAACACGTTGAAAATCGACCGTTCGTTCATCCTCGACATTCCCACGGCAACCGCCGACATGGAGATCGTCCAGGCGATCATCGTCATGGCCCACACCCTGCATCTGCAGGTGGTGACCGAAGGCGTGGAAAGCCTGGAGCAGTACGAGTTTCTTGAGCGCTCGGGCTGCGACTTCATTCAGGGTTACCTGCTCAGCCGCCCGGTGCCGCTGGACGAATTACGCCCCGTGCTGGAAGAAATCAACCAACGCAAACACGTCCACGCGGTCAATCCGTTGAGTCTGGCGCGCGGTACATTTGTATCAGTGTCGCTGGATCCTTCTGCAAAAAGCCCTGCGCCCCATGCAGGCGCATCAGTTGTGCGGCCAATCCGCTGATCGGCGTGGCCGAGCCCTGTTCGCGAGAGAATTTAACCGCCGTATCGAGATCCTTGAGCAACGTGCGCACATGCCATTTCACCGGTTCGAAACGGCTCTCGGCCATTTGCGGGGCGAGGATCTGCAACGGTTTCGAATCGGCAAAACCACCGGCCAGCGCTTCAGCGATCAGGCTGGCATCGACCCCGGCCTGTTCGGCCAGCGCCACCACTTCGGCAATCACCAGCGCATTGCAGGCGACGATCATCTGATTACAAGCCTTGGTCACTTGTCCGGCGCCGATGCCGCCCATGTGGGTGACACGCTGACCGAGGTTGAGCAGCACCGGGCGCACCCGGTCCAGATCCGCCGTTTCACCGCCAACCATGATTGCCAGGCTGCCCGCCTCGGCGCCGACCACGCCGCCGGACACCGGTGAATCGAGCCAGCTCATGCCGGTGTTCTGCGCCAGCTCGGCGGCCATTTCACGTGTAGCGGTCGGTTCCAGGCTGGAGAAATCCACCAGCAACTGGCCTTTTTTCGCACCTTCAGCGACACCGCCGGCGCCAAACACTACCTCGCGCACCACCGCCGTGTCGGCCAGGCAGAGCATCACCACCTCCGCGTGTTCGCACAATTGGGCCGGGGTCGCTACTTGCCGGGCGCCAGCTTCGACCAGTGGCGCGCACTTGTCCGGGTTGCGATTCCACACGGTCAGCGGGTATCCCGCCGCCAGCAGACGGCGGCAAATCGGCAGTCCCATCAAGCCGATTCCGGCAAATCCCAACGAAGGTAGCGTTGACATCATTTTGCCTCTTTTCGATTAAAGATCACCGAATGATGGCCGATTCATGAACGATCAGGAAAGGATTCCCCCGCGCGACGATCAGGCCAAGCCCCTGACGCCCGGGCCAAATACGCGCAGTCAAAGACGCGAGATTCTCTTTCCGTGAGGCTCGATGACAACGGTCGCCGAGCCAACCCTGTCCAGGTATATGGCGCACAATGACTTCTAAAAACAATCCGGCCACCGCGGTATCCGATCTGCCCCTGAGCCCTGCGGCGAACAGCCCGGCTCCGATGAAGCCATTGCCTCCTTCGCGCCCGCTGGGCACTCACCAATATCTGTACTACACCGAAACCAACACTGACCGCATCCTCGACAACCTTGACGGCCTGCGTGATCTGGTGTTCCCGCGCCCGCCGCACCTGGAAGGTGACAACGAGCAGCACAACGATCAGGAGTTTCCGTCGGTGTGCCTGATCGGCCTCGGTCGCTGCGGTTCGAACATCGCCCTCGACGTCGCGGAGCTGGTGTACAACGCCCGCAAGTTCTACCTCAACGAATTCAACAACGAAGACCGTGCGACGGAGCGGCGTCTGGCCGACAAGGGCTACAGCCCGGCGCAGTGGATCAAGCACAACCTGCGCATCGGCCCGAACAAATCGAGCAAACCCGTGTTCCTGGTGGAACCGCTGGTGATGCTCGGCGACCTCGACAAGGACATCGCCGGGCGCATCCGTTTTTCGCGCAAGGGCGAGAAAAGCGGCTTTCTGCGCGACTACAGCAAAATGAAGATCATGGACTTGTCCGAAGTCCACGCCGGTGGCGCCGGTAACGCGCCGATCCTCGGCCAGTACCTGGCCAAGATCATCCTCAACAAGGACACCCAGCGTTTTTCCAGCCCCGACTGGAAAATGATCCACTCGTACCTGATCGACAGCTGCGGCATCAAGGCCAACCAGTCGCGCCTGTACTTCTCGATCTTCAGTGCCGGCGGTGGTACCGGTTCGGGCATGGCCTCGGAATTCGGTCTGGCCCAGCAGCACTCGTACATGAACAAGACGTTCGACACCAAGCCGATGGACGAGCATGACGGCAAGAGCGGGCATTCGTTCGTGTTCGAGCCGATCTTCACCAGCGGCATCTGCGTGCTGCCGAACATTTCCGACCACCGCAGTGAAATGTCCGAGGCGCTGCACATCAACGCCGGACGCCTGCTGTGCAAATACCTGTCGGAAGAATGGGATTTCTCCTACAACTTCGCCAATGAAGACAGCAGTGAAGCCAGCGTCATGGGCCGCATCCGCCCATGGAACGCGATGATGCTGATCTCCAACGACATCATGCGCTACGCCGAAGAAAGCGATGACGGCAACATCCAGAACATTGATGTCAATGCGATGGAGAAGCACGCCAACCAGTACATCTCGCAGCAGATCTTCAACATCCTGACCGCGCAGGCGGTGACCACCGATTACGACCAGAACTACTTCCGCCGCGCCGGCATCGACATCGGCGAAACCATTCGCCTGGATGCCAACGACCTGTTCATGAGCCTGGCCGGCCCGGTGGCGATCGCCTACGCCGAATCGGTGGTGCCGGAAACCCCGCCGCCGAGCAGCGACAAGTTCAAGGTGTTCGACAAAGAACCACAGCGCCTGAACATCGACGACCTGTTCTTCCGCTCGATCGACCTGCCGCACTTCAACAAGGTCACCCAGGCGATCGAAGGCATCAGCCTGCTGCCGATCGAATCCAAGCGCTATCGCGCGTCGCTGGAGCAGTACAAGAACTCCGGCTATGACGCTGCCGCCCTGCACGACCTGCACTTCTTCAAGAACTGCTCGTCGGTGGTGTCGATCGTCTCGCTGCCCAAAGACTACAAGCTGTCGTACATGGACCTGAACCGGTTGAAGACCCACCTCAACAGCCTGTTCCCCAACACCACGCTCAAGCGTTATGCGCTGGTGATCGGTGCGTCGGCCAACCTGTCGCTGACCACCCTGATCGCCAAGAGCCCGTGCCTGTCGGACGACTTCCTGACGTTGATCGTGGCGTTCATCAAGCGCTGCTTTGCGAAGACTCCGTACCGTTTCGACGAGACCCTGGACAATTCGATTCTCGACTTCATCATTCATGAAGACTTCGACGAAGAGCGCATCGACGACCTGCTCAACGAATTCGAGAACCCGGCGAAAATCCTCGACACCAACTGGTACGCGATCAAGCCGATGTACGAGAAGAAATACCGCGAGCTGATCAACGACAAGGACAAGTTCGTCTCGATCAACGACATTCGCCTGTCGCGTGATTGCGTGAAGAAGGCGATCAAGTACCTGCGCGAGATCTACCGTCACCGCATCGGCAAGACCAAGGTTATTTCCCTCAATAACCATACCGGCAAGACTTACTCGGTCTGATCACAGACCGAGTCGCGGCAATCGCGAGCAGGCTCACGCCTACAGGGGAACGCATTTCCATTGTAGGAGTGAGCCTGCTCGCGATTGGCCCTTTCAGGCCGCGCAAATCCCACCAATCCAGCATTCAGAAACAATTAAGCAGCCGTTAGGCTGCTCAATAAACTGTGCCCGTTACGTTTACGTCACCGTTATGCCACCCACGCTTGTGGCGTTTCTCTACGGCAACGTGCCATCACGCTACTCGGCTACACACTTTCCTACAGACGAAGCACGCACCATCAAGGTGCAACCGCTCAGACCTGCGCCCTTTCCTGGATCAGAATCCACGGACTGACCACCACCGCCCACAGCGCGGGATCGCGTTCGAAAATATCCAGCGCCCGCGTTTCAGACAGCTTGGCGACCTTGTCTTCGGCCAGCCAGGCGGCGACTTTCTCGCCATCATCCGAGGCCACGGCTTCGGCGGCGGCGATCAAATCCAGGGCCGGGTCGACCCACAATAGGGCACCCTTGGCGAAGAACGGCTCCAGCTCTTTCCAGGTAATAGATGCGGTTTCACCAAGCAGCTTGGCATAGAGGGTGCTAGGTTCTTGATTCATGGGACTGTCCGGAAAAGAAATCGACGCGAATGATAACGTCGGTGGTCCGGCAGCAAAACCCGGTTGCAAATGGCTTCACCGAACGAAAAGAGCAGGAACGCCAAGGAATGCTGCTGTTTGGGGCATAAGCCCCACGAAAGCCCCGCCGCAATTCTGTCTTTTTCATTCAAAAATGCGACACCCACAAGTTTTGCCCCCTGGCGCCAGCTTCCCAGGCCAACAACCGGCGCTCTACACTGTACCGGTACAGTTGCCGGGGGCATTTCCGGAGGGTATCGCAAAGATATCTGACCCGGTTCTGCTGCTACGGCGCCAGAACTCAAAAAAAATACAACAGTAAGAGTGGAGCACTATGACTAAGGCTACTAAGCAGATTTCCAAACTGTTTGCCGCTATGGTTCTGGCCGGGGTTGCCAGCCATTCGTTCGCAGCTGACACCATCAAGATCGGTATCGCCGGCCCTAAAACCGGTCCTGTAGCCCAATACGGCGACATGCAGTTCAGTGGCGCGAAAATGGCCATCGAGCAAATCAACGCCAAGGGCGGCGTCGACGGCAAGAAACTCGAAGCCGTTGAATACGATGACGCGTGCGATCCGAAACAAGCCGTAGCGGTCGCGAACAAGGTCGTCAACGACGGCGTCAAGTTCGTGGTCGGTCACCTGTGCTCCAGCTCCACCCAGCCTGCTTCGGACATCTACGAAGACGAAGGCGTGATCATGATCACCCCGGCTGCCACCAGCCCGGACATCACCACCCGTGGTTACAAAATGGTCTTCCGCACCATCGGTCTGGACAGCGCCCAGGGCCCTGCCGCCGGTAACTACATCGCCGACCACGTGAAGCCGAAAATCGTTGCCGTGCTGCACGACAAACAGCAATACGGTGAAGGCATCGCCACCGCTGTCAAAGCCACCCTGGAGAAGAAAGGCGTGAAAGTCGCCGTGTTCGAAGGCGTCAACGCCGGCGACAAGGACTTCTCCTCGATGATCGCCAAACTCAAGCAAGCCAACGTCGACTTCGTTTACTACGGCGGCTACCACCCGGAGCTGGGTCTGATCCTGCGTCAATCCCAGGAAAAAGGCCTGAAAGCCAAGTTCATGGGTCCGGAAGGCGTGGGTAACGACTCCATTTCGCAGATCGCCAAAGACGCCTCCGAAGGCCTGCTGGTGACCCTGCCGAAATCCTTTGACCAGGATCCGGCCAACGTTGCCCTGGCAGATGCATTCAAGGCGAAGAAAGAAGACCCGAGCGGCCCGTTCGTGTTCCCTTCCTACTCGGCGGTTGAAGTGATTGCCGGCGGTATTGCCGCGGCCAAATCCGAAGACACTGCCAAAGTGGCTGAAGCCATTCACGCCGGCACCTTCAAGACCCCGACTGGCGACCTGAGCTTCGACGCCAAGGGCGACCTGAAGGACTTCAAATTTGTGGTTTACGAGTGGCACTTCGGCAAACCAAAAACTGAAGTTTCGCCTCAGTAAGGCGCGCCCTGACTGACTGCCAATAAAGCCCACGGCGTGCCGTGGGCTTTGTTTTACGAATGTATGGGCCGCGCTGGCGTGATCCGCCAGTCTCCCCACCTGAAAATCTCAAAACCGTCATCAGCGGTTCGCTGGCAAAACCCGGATTCGAAGTGGATAAAGATCCACGGGGCCGGGCGGGAAAATGACTCCACCAGTGAAATGCGTATCAGGTTTTTAGGAGCGTTGTAATGCCTGACCTCTATCACTTCTTCCAACAGCTGGTTAATGGCCTGACCATTGGCAGCACGTATGCCCTGATCGCCATCGGCTATACGATGGTTTACGGCATCATTGGAATGATCAACTTCGCCCACGGCGAGGTGTACATGATCGGTTCCTACGTGGCGTTCATCGCCATCGCCGGGCTGGCCATGATGGGAATCGACAACGTCCCGCTGTTGATGACCGCTGCCTTCATCGCGAGCATCGTCGTGACAAGTTCGTACGGTTACAGCATCGAACGGATCGCCTACCGCCCCCTGCGCGGCAGCAACCGTCTGATCCCGCTGATCTCCGCCATCGGTATGTCGATCTTCCTGCAGAACACGGTTCTGCTGGCGCAAGACTCCAAGGACAAATCCATCCCCAACCTGATCCCTGGGAACATTTCCATCGGGCCAGGTGGCGCACATGAAGTGCTGATTTCCTACATGCAAATCGTGGTGTTCGTGGTGACCCTGGTCGCCATGCTCGGCCTCACGCTGTTCATCTCCCGCTCTCGCCTGGGCCGCGCCTGCCGCGCCTGTGCCGAAGACATCAAGATGGCCAACCTGCTGGGCATCAACACCAACAACATCATCGCCCTGACCTTCGTCATCGGCGCTGCGCTGGCGGCCGTCGCGGCCGTGCTGCTGAGCATGCAGTACGGCGTGATCAACCCGAACGCCGGCTTCCTCGTCGGCCTCAAGGCCTTCACCGCCGCAGTACTGGGCGGTATCGGCAGCATCCCCGGCGCCATGCTCGGCGGGCTGGTGCTGGGGGTGGCGGAAGCGTTCGGTGCCGATATCTTCGGCGACCAGTACAAGGACGTCGTGGCTTTCGGCTTGTTGGTTCTGGTGCTGTTGTTCCGTCCGACCGGCATTCTGGGCCGTCCGGAGGTTGAGAAAGTATGACTAGGAATCTTAAACAGGCACTGTTCAGTGCCTTGCTGGTGTGGGCTGTGGCCTACCCGGTACTCGGTCTGAAACTGACCATCGTCGGCATCAACCTCGAAGTGCACGGCACCAGCCCGGCCATTCTGGCGACCATCGCCGTGTGCTCGGTGCTGATGTTCCTGCGGGTGCTGTTCAACCAG
This sequence comes from Pseudomonas serboccidentalis, assembly GCF_028830055.1. Taxonomy (NCBI): domain Bacteria; kingdom Pseudomonadati; phylum Pseudomonadota; class Gammaproteobacteria; order Pseudomonadales; family Pseudomonadaceae; genus Pseudomonas; species Pseudomonas serboccidentalis. The sequence goes on along the minus strand of NZ_CP101655.1, from coordinate 628,387 downwards.
CAGATCAGCAAGGCGTGGAAATCCTCGCCGGGCCTGCCGTTGATCCCGGCCAAGGCCAGCAACTTCCTGACCCTGCCGACCACTCAACGCTACATCATCATCGCGCTGATCCTCGGTGCGCTGGTCTGGCCGTTCTTCGGCTCCCGTGGCGCGGTAGACATCGCAACGCTGATCCTGATCTACGTGATGCTCGGCCTGGGCCTGAACATCGTGGTCGGTCTGGCCGGTCTGCTCGACCTGGGTTACGTCGGCTTCTACGCCGTCGGCGCCTACAGCTACGCGCTGCTGTCGCACTACTACGGCCTGAGCTTCTGGATCTGCCTGCCGATTGCCGGCCTGATGGCGGCGACGTTCGGCTTCCTGCTGGGCTTCCCGGTGTTGCGTCTGCGCGGTGACTACCTGGCGATCGTGACCCTCGGCTTCGGCGAGATCATCCGTCTGTTCCTGCGCAACCTGACCGACATCACCGGCGGTCCGAACGGCATCAGCAACATCGAGAAACCGACGTTCTTCGGCCTGACCTTCGAACGCAAAACCGCGGAAGGCATGCAAACCTTCCACGAGTACTTCGGCCTCGAATACAACTCGATCAACAAGGTGATTTTCCTCTACCTGGTTGCGTTGTTGCTGGCGCTGGCGGCGCTGTTCATCATCAACCGTCTGCTGCGCATGCCGATCGGCCGTGCGTGGGAAGCGCTGCGTGAAGATGAAATCGCCTGCCGCGCACTGGGTCTGAATCCGACGATCATCAAGCTGTCGGCGTTCACCCTGGGGGCGAGCTTCGCCGGTTTCGCCGGTAGCTTCTTCGCCGCCCGTCAGGGCCTGGTGACCCCGGAATCGTTCACCTTCATCGAGTCGGCGATCATCCTCGCCATCGTTGTGCTGGGTGGCATGGGCTCGCAGCTGGGCGTGATTCTCGCCGCCGTGGTGATGATCCTGTTGCCGGAAATGATGCGTGAGTTCAGCGAATACCGGATGTTGATGTTCGGTGCGCTGATGGTGTTGATGATGATCTGGCGTCCACAAGGTCTGCTGCCGATGCAACGCCCACACATGGAGTTGCGAAAATGAGCCGCGAGATCTTGAAAGTCGAAAACCTGAGCATGCGCTTCGGCGGCTTGCTCGCGGTCAATGGCGTGGCCCTGACCGTGAAGGAAAAACAGGTGGTTGCATTGATCGGCCCGAACGGCGCCGGCAAGACCACCGTGTTCAACTGCCTGACCGGTTTCTATCAGCCAACGGGCGGCAGCATTTTGCTGGACGGCGAGCCGATTCAGGGCCTGCCGGGGCACAAGATCGCCCTCAAAGGCGTGGTGCGCACCTTCCAGAACGTGCGGTTGTTCAAGGACATGACGGCGGTCGAGAACCTGTTGATCGCCCAGCACCGTCACCTGAACACCAACTTCCTGTCCGGCCTGTTCAAAACCCCGGCGTTCCGCAAAAGCGAGCGCGAGGCGATGGAATTCGCCGAGTACTGGCTGGAAAAGGTCAACCTCAAAGAATTCGCCAACCGTACCGCCGGCACCCTGGCCTACGGTCAGCAACGGCGTCTGGAAATCGCGCGTTGCATGATGACCCGCCCACGGATCCTCATGCTCGACGAACCGGCAGCCGGTCTGAACCCGAAGGAAACCGAAGACCTCAAGGCGCTGATCAGCGTGCTGCGTGAGGAGCACAACGTGACCGTGCTGCTGATCGAACACGACATGAAACTGGTCATGAGCATTTCCGACCACATCGTCGTGATCAACCAGGGCACACCTCTGGCCGACGGCACGCCGGATCAGATCCGCGACAATCCTGAAGTGATCAAAGCCTACCTGGGGGAAGCGTAAATGCTGCAGTTCGAAAACGTTTCCACCTTCTACGGCAAGATCCAGGCCCTGCACAGCGTCAACGTCGAAGTCCGTCAGGGCGAGATCGTGACCCTGATCGGCGCCAACGGTGCCGGCAAGTCCACGCTGCTGATGACGCTCTGCGGTTCACCGCAGGCGCACAGCGGCAGCATCCGCTACATGGGTGAGGAACTGGTCGGCCAGGACTCGTCGCAGATCATGCGTAAAAGCATCGCGGTGGTGCCGGAAGGTCGTCGGGTGTTTGCCCGTCTGACCGTCGAAGAGAACCTGTCCATGGGCGGTTTCTTCACCGACAAGGGCGACTATCAGGCGCAGATGGACAAGGTCCTCGGCCTGTTCCCGCGCCTCAAAGAACGCTTCAACCAGCGCGGCGGCACCATGTCCGGCGGCGAACAGCAGATGCTCGCCATCGGCCGGGCGCTGATGAGCAAGCCGAAACTGCTGCTGCTCGACGAGCCGTCGCTGGGCCTGGCACCGATCATCATCCAGCAGATCTTCGACATCATCGAACAACTGCGCAAGGACGGTGTGACGGTGTTCCTGGTCGAGCAGAACGCCAACCAGGCCTTGAAAATCGCTGACCGTGCGTACGTTCTGGAGAACGGCCGTGTGGTGATGCAAGGCACCGGTGAAGCGCTACTGACCGACCCGAAAGTGCGCGAGGCGTATCTGGGCGGTTGATGCTTTTCGCTGAACAAAAAAACGGCCTTCGCAGGCCGTTTTTTTGTATTTTGAATTCAACACCGATCCCCTGTGGGAGCGAGCCTGCTCGCGATATCGGTGTGTCATTCAACATCACTGTGTCGGACACGACGCCATCGCGAGCAGGCTCACTCCTACAGGGAATTAATACGGATTGCAGTGCTGCGCCACCGCCGTCGCCTGATCGACATAAGGCCGTGCCGGCTCAAGGTTCCACTCAGGCTTGTTCCTCACAGGCTTGCCGTCGTAGACCGCCGCCAGGTGGCAGACCATCTGCCGACGCAACGAGCCGCCATTGACGCTGTACTCGCGCCACTGCTGATCGTCCTTGTGCTTGTTGTACAGCTCGGCAAACATCCGGTCGGTCTGGTCATCCTTGATCGCGCGGCCGCACGCGGTCGGCACTACCGTGAGCGACCAGGTGTTCGGCCCCAGTTTCGGATCGGGACGTTGTACCCAGGTGCTGGACTCGATGTACTTGTCGCAGAACTTCGGTTCAGTCGGTGTCGAGGTCTGGATGCACGAGAACGAGGCCTTGGCGACCGGAGTTCTCGGGAAGTCGATCTTGATGATATTGCGGTCCTTGCCGGTCTTGGCCTTGTAGTCCTTTTGATTGGCCAGCGCGTCGTTCAGGCCGCGCTGATCGCTGTAGAAGAACGCCAGCACCGGCAGTTCATCGGTTTTCGGATTGCCCAGGCGCAGTTCGGTCTGAGTTTGAAACTCACGACTGTTGATGACTTTGCGCGCGCCCATGAAGTTGCGAAAGGCGTCGACCCGTTCCTTGCTGCTCATCGGATTGCGCATGTTGAAGCCACACTGCAACTGGTCCTGCTGCCGATTGTTGTTGTACTGGGTAAAGTGCGCGACCCAGGCATTCGGCGTCGAAACAGGCGGCTTCATGGCCTGGCAGACCGCCTCGGTCGGGGCGGTGTTTTTGTTGTCGCCACAGCCACGGTCGTTGCGAAAGTCGGTCCAGGCATCGTTGGGAAACGCACAATAGACGTGCACCGGTGTTTCCGGGTCGCGCACCAGATCCCGAGGGGTAATCAGATAACCGTTCTGCGTGCTCATGCCGGGGTCTTCATAACTGATGCCGTCGGCCCGCATGTAGGAGGCGGCAAACGTCCCCAGCTCCACGGCTTTCGGGCTGGGATTCCACACGTCCCATTTCTGCCCCTTGGCCGGATCAGCCCGGTGCGTGCCGCGCACCAGTAGCCCCGAGCAGTCCGAGGCGGGGTCCTGCCCGCAACTGTCGACGGTGTTGTTGTACAACGTTTCGACCTTTTTCAGCGTCTCGGCACATGACTCGGCATTGGCCCAGGCGGGGTGCAACAGCAGCGGTACCAACAGCAGTGGAACGGTCCTGATCAGACTTTTCTTCATGGCTTGCATCTCCTTGATTAGCCAACACACACACTCAACGCGGGACCGGGTTGCAACCCGCGGCGCGAGTTTCGCTGTCCGACAACGCCGGCCTGAACGGCTCCAGATTCCATGGCGTCTTGTTACGGTAATTGACCAGCACGCAGCTCAATTGCTGGCGCATGCTGCCGGCGGATTTTTCGTTGTCACGCCAGTTGCTGTCCGCGCCCTTGAGCGCGAACAACTGATCGTACAAAGCCCCGGCCTGATCGTTGGGCAAGGCGCGCCCCGTCGCGGTGGGCACGATGCTCAGGCTCCATTCATCCTGGCGGGTGCCGGGGTCGTAACGTTTGATCCAGTCGGCGGAGGCGATGTATTGCGGGGCCTGGACCGGCACCGGATTGCAACCGGCCTTCGCCGCGTCCTGCGGGCTGACCACGGGGCGGAACGGCTCCAGATTCCACTCGGTCTTGACCGGATAGTTCTGCACCAGACAGCTCAGTTGCTGACGCATGCTGCCCGCCGCTTTCTCGTTGTCGCGCCACTGGCTGTCAGTGCCACGCAGGGCCAACAATTCCTTGTACACGGCCTCTTGGTCAGTGGCCTGAGCCGCCTTGCCCTGCGCCGTCGGCGTGACCTTGAGCGACCATTCGTTTTTCCGGGTGCCCGGGTCGTAACGCTCGATCCACACGGCATCCGCGATGTACTTGGGCGCCGGGGCGCCAGCCACGACCATCTCGTCGATTGCCTGATCGGCGGCGACATAACTGAAACGCCGCTCGGCAGGTTGGGTGAAATCCAGGCGCAGGATCGGCACGCTGTAGCCCTGGGCCTTGAGTTTCTTCTGGAAATTGCGCGCGCTGTTCAGGCCGTTCTCCGGTTTCGGCGGAGCCTGATCACCGCGCGTGGCGAAGTTCTGCGTGCTGTTGACGTTGTAGATAAAGGCGTCGATGTACTTCATGTTTTCGCTGCCGTCGTTGGTCGCGGTGGCGTTCTTCAACATGAATTCGTTGACCTGGGCACTGAAGGCAAAGGGGTCTTTGTTGGTCGTGTTCGGGCGCGACTCGTGCACCCGGATCATCGCCTGCCAGTCGCCGGGTTTTTCCGCGTTCCACGAGCACTGACCGTACTGGATCGGCCCTTTCATCAGACCGGTGTATTTCTGCGTCCATTGCTCGGCGGTGGTCACCCCGGCCTCGGCACAGGTGCCATAGGCCAGCGCGGCATTGCGGTTGTTCATCGTGCCTTGCGCAGCGCGCGGCGGTTCGCGGCTGTCAAAGAAACCGCAGCCGTACCACTTGCGCTCCGGCCCGGTGCCGCCATCGAAGGCATAGATGCAGGTAAAGCCCTGCTCCTTGACCGGCAGCTTCAGCGCCGCCGCATCGGTGGGCGTGCGCAGGATGAACCCGGCCGGGTGGATGAGAATCCGCGTGCTCAGGTCCTTGCGGATCCACGAATAGGACGTCGCACCAATCTTGATCGCGTAGGGGCTGTAATCCCACGGATTGAACGGCCCGTCGTTGACCATGCGCAAGGTCACGCCACTGCAGTAATACAGCCCGCGCGCGGCGCCGGTGTCGGGTTCCTGGCAGTTGTCCTTGAGAGTGTTGTAGTTGTGGTTGATGCGCGTGAGCGTGTCCAGTGGATCGGGGTGTGGCTGGGCGTGAACCGTGGAGAGCAACAGGGGCAGCGTGCAGGCCAGAGCAAACGATGAAACCTTGCGCGATAGCGCAGCAGAGTCTGAGCGATCCTTCGTCATGAGATACCGTCCTGGTAAATCGGCCTGTCAACGTGGCCGTTGAAATGACTATAGAACAGGAGGGAGTGAACACAATCACTGGGGGAGCGAGCCTGCTCGCGAATGCGGTGGGTCATTGAACATCAATGGCGTCTGACACTACGCCTTCGCGAGCAGGCTCGCTCCCACAGGGGGAATACAGGGTTCTGAAAAATTTCTAAAAAAGTTTCGGGTCGGCTGTAACGCATCGCCATGAGCTTTCTCTAGTGGGGTAAGCAAGCGCACTTCGCTTGCAAAACCCAAGCTCAAACCTGGAGAAACATCATGACTGCTACCACCCGCACCCTGTCCGCTACCGCCCTGGTTCTGGCCCTTGGCTCTGCCCTGAGCATGGCCGCCATATCAACCGTCCACGCCGCTGATGCCGACATGGAGAAATGCTTCGGCGTGGCCATGAAAGGTCACAACGATTGCGCCGCCGGTGCAGGCACCACCTGCGCCGGTACGTCGAAAATGGACTACCAGGCCAACGCTTGGAAACTCGTGCCGAAAGGCACCTGTGCCACCACCGAGAGCAAGACCTCGCCGACCGGTTTCGGTCAGATGCAAGCGTTCAAAGCCAAGTCCTGATCCACGGCCAGCCTGAGTGACGATCATGTTCACCCTCGACGAACCTGTCCCGACCCGCACTCAGGCAGCCCTCCCCGGGCTCCCGCGCCGTGCCGGGCTGGGGCTCAAGACCGGGCACTTTCGTGAAGTGCTCGGTTCGCTACCGGATCTCGGTTTCTTCGAAGTCCACGCCGAAAACTACATGGTGGACGGCGGTCCGTTTCATCACTTTCTCGGTTTGATCCGCGAGCAGTATCCGCTGTCACTGCACGGCGTCGGACTGTCCATCGGGGCCGAAGGGCCACTGGACGTTCAGCACCTGCAACGCCTGAAGCAGCTGATCGAGCGTTATCAACCGCAATCCTTTTCCGAACACCTGGCCTGGTCGAGCCACGGCCCGGTGTTTCTCAATGACCTGCTGCCGCTGGCCTATGACATGCCGACCCTGAACCGGGTCTGCGCGCACATCGACCAGGTGCAGAACACCCTCAAGCGCCCGATGCTGCTGGAAAACCCGGCGACCTATCTGGCGTTCCAGCGCTCGACCATCGATGAGCCGGACTTCATCGCCGAAGTGGTGCGGCGCAGCGGTTGCGGTCTGCTGCTGGACGTCAATAACGTCTACGTCTCGTGCATCAATCATCAACGCGATCCACTGGCTTACCTCGACGCCCTGCCGTTGCAGGCCGTGGGCGAAATTCATCTGGCCGGATTTGCCGAAGACAACGACAGCCTCGGCGAGCGCTTGCTCATCGACGATCACGGTGCGCCGATCGATCAAGCGGTGTGGGCCTTGTACCGGCAAGCGCTGCACCGCACCGGCGCGGTGGCGACTCTGATCGAGCGCGACAATCAACTGCCAGCGTTCAATGTGTTGCTGGCCGAGGCACGGCAGGCCGACGAAATATTGCTCGACGCGGGAGTCCGGTCATGAGCACTCAAGCGGCTTTTGCTGCCGCCCTGCTCGACCCGCAACGGCCCTGCCCCGAGGGTTTGTGCTGCGCCAACGGTGCCGATCCGGCCAGCCGATTTTCGGTGTACCGCAACAATGTGCAGGGTTCATTGATCAATGCCTTGGCGGACAGTTATCCGGTGGTGCAGCAATTGGTCGGCGAGGAGTTCTTCCGCGCCATGGCTGCCGTTTTCGTCCAACAGCAACCACCACACAGCCCGTTGATGAGTCGTTATGGCGAAGCGCTGCCAGCCTTCATCGACGCCTTCGAACCGGCCGCGAGCGTGCCGTATCTGGCCGATGTGGCACGTCTGGAACGCCTGCGCACCTGTGCCTATCACGCCGCCGATGCGCTGCCGGTGCACCCGCAACAGATCACCGCAGCACTCGCCGAGCCCGATGGGCTGAGCGAGCTGCGCATCAAGCTTCATCCGTCCCTGCACCTGCTGGATTCGAACCACGCCGTGGTCGCGATCTGGGCCGCGCATCAGGGTGATGCAACGCTGGCCGGCATCGACATCCACCACGGACAACACGCCTTGGTGTTGCGCAACGGTCTCGACGTCGAGGTGTTGGCCCTCGAACCCGGCGCCAGCGCGTTTCTGCGTCACCTGCTCGATGGCCAGCCGCTGTTGGCAGCCGCACAAAACAGCCCGCCATTCGACCTCAGCCACACCCTCGCGCTGCTGATTGCGCACCACGCCATCGTTGACCTGAATGACAAGGAATCGCCATGAACAACCTCATCGCCCACGCCATTGCGCTGCTGGAGAAAATCCCCCATAGCCTGATCGCTTTCATCGCGCGTTTTTCGATTGCCGCGGTGTTCTGGAAGTCCGGGCAGACCAAGGTCGAAGGCCTGGCCATTGACCTGATCGACGGCACCGCTCAACTCGGCTGGCCACACTTGGCGGACTCGACCATTCCACTGTTCAAAAGCGAGTACCACGTGCCGCTGCTGTCACCGGAAATCGCCGCACACCTGGCAGCGTTCGCCGAGCACTTCTTTCCGGTGCTGATCCTGATCGGCTTCGCCACACGGTTTTCCGCACTGGCGCTGCTGGGCATGACCCTGACTATTCAGCTGTTCGTGTACCCGGATGCCTATCCGACTCACGGCACCTGGGCGGCGGTGCTGCTGTACCTGATGGCGACCGGGCCGGGGAAATTGTCGATCGATCATCTGATTGCCAGACACTACAACCGCTGATTTCAATGTAGGAGCTGCCGAAGGCTGCGATCTTTTGATCTGGCTTGTAAAAAACCAAATCAAAAGATCGCAGCCTTCGGCAGCTCCTCCTACAGGGAATGGGTTAACAAGGACGGTTAGCGCTGAAGGCGATCCAGCGCCTCGCCACTGCGCTTGAACCAGCCAATCAGATAATCCGCCAGTACTTGCGTGCGTTTGGGCAAACCACCCTGATACGGATGCACCAGGTACATCGGCATGCGTCGGGTCTGATAGTCCCGCAACAACCAGCACAAACGCCCGTCAGCCAGTTCCGTCTGCAACAGGTACGACGGCAGGCGGGCGATGCCGGCGCCGGCCAGAGCGGCTTTCTTCAGCAGGTTGTAGTGGTTGCTGGCGAACGGACCGGAAACCCGTACCCTGAGCAGTTCATGCTGTTGGTGATACAGCCACTCTTCGCGACCGCTGTAGTGACTGTTGAGCAGGCAACGGTGTTCGACCAGCTCTTGCGGAGTCAGCGGCTCGCCAAACTGTGCAAGATAGGCCGGGCTGGCGCAGGTCATTTCCTGCCAGGCCAGCAAGGGTTTGGCCACCAGGCGCTCGTCATTGGCCACCTCGGTGCGGATTGCCAGATCGAAGCCATCCCGTGAAAGATCGCGATAGTGATTATTCAGCTCCAGCTCGATCTGCACCTCGGGGTATTGTTGCGAAAACTCCAGCAGCAATCCGTCGAAGAAGGTTTCCCCCAGCGATACCGGCACCGTCATCCGCACCGGCCCGGCCATGTCATCCTTCAAGCGCGCCAGCGCCTGACGCGCCCGCTCCACCTGCACCACCAGCGCCTGGGCTTGCGGCAACAATGCGGCACCCGCCGCCGTCAGGCTCAAACGGCGGGTGGTGCGTTGCAGCAATACCACGCAAAACTGCGCTTCCAACTGGCTGATGCGCTTGGACAACTGGCCCTTGCTGCAGCCCAATTGCTGCGCCGCCAGGGTAAAACTGCCCGCCTCGATCAACACCGCAAACGCCGCCAGATCATCCATTTCGCTCATGGATTGTTTCCATTTGAAAACCAAAGGTTGCCTATTAGTGCGCTTATCCGCAGAAAAAACCACTCTAGACTGAAACCTCGTTCAACCCATTGAGGAACAGCCCATGAAGATTCTGTTGATCGGTGCCGCCGGCACCATCGGTTCGGCCGTGGACAAAGAACTGAGCCAGCGCCACGAAGTGATTCGCATCGGTCGCAGCAGCGGCGACTTGCGGGTCGACATCAGCGACAGCGCCTCGATTCGCCAACTGTTCGAGCAAACCGGCAAGTTCGACGCGCTGGTCTGCGCGGCCGGCAACGTAACCTTCGCCCCGCTGGGCGAGATGAACGCCGACAGCTTTGCCCTGGGCCTGAAAGACAAGCTGATGGGCCAGGTCAACCTGCTGCTGATCGGTCGCGAATACGCCAACGATGGCGCCTCGTTCACCTTCACCACCGGCGTGCTCAGCCACGACCCGATCCGCTCTGGCGCCTCGGCGGCACTGGTCAACGGTGCACTGGACAGCTTCGTGAAGGCTGCCGCGATCGAACTGCCGCGCGGTCTGCGGGTGAACTCGATCAGCCCGACCGTGCTGCAGGAAGCCATGGGCAGCTATGCCCCGTACTTTCGTGGCTACAAGCCGGTACCTGCGGCGGATGTGGCGTTGGCCTACGCGAAAAGTGTCGAAGGCCTGCAAACCGGCCAGACCTTTCACGTGGGTTGAAGGCTGCGATCTTTTGCATTTGATTGTCAGCCTGCGTAACGTGGCGGCACTTGTCTGGAGAGCCGAAGATGCGTGTTGCCCGTTCGTTGATCGTTGTTGCCCTGCTGCCGTTGTTCGCCGCCTGCCAATTGCTTGATGGCCCGCGTGAAAGCGCTGCCCATGTCGGGCAAACCCGCATGCAAGGGCAATTGACGGCGGCCGACGGCGAACTGGTGTTTCAGCCGTGTGGCGAACAACGTCAATACGTGGTCAACGACATCGGCGGCACCAGCGTGCTGCAAGAGGCCGCGACCCTCGCCGATCAGCAAGGCAAGCTGTTTGCCGACGTGCGCGGAAAAATCGCCGGCGACCGGCTCGACCTCGGCCAGTTGTATCGCGTCGAGCGCTCCGGCACCGCATGCGATGACCCGAACTTCAAGCTGTTGATCCTGCGTGCCGCCGGCCACACGCCTGAGTGGAACGTCAAAGTCAGCGGCAAGGGCATGGTCATCGACCGAGAAGGCCAACCCGCGCTGGCGGTGCCTTATGTCGAAGAACAACTGGGCGACGGCCGCTTCAACCTGAGCAGCGAAGCCAACAACCAGCGCATCGAGTTGTGGGTCGCACCGCAACGCTGCGTCGACAGCAGCACCGGCAGCGTGCAGCACATGAGCGCCGAACTGCGCATCGACGGCAAGGTGCAGCGCGGTTGCGGGTATTTCGGCGGATCGCGCAACGACTGAGCGTTTTAGCCTCACCGGATCCGGCCTTTGCGGCTTATAATCGCGGCCTTCAAACGCCCTGGCGCAGTTGTGCGCCCCGCGAACCCGGATCCTCGCCATGTTACGAATCACCGAACTCAAGCTGCCAATCGACCATCCCGAAGAAGACCTGCGTGCCGCTATCGTGCAGCGCCTGGGCATCGCCAGCGATGATTTGCTCGATTTCACCTTGTTCAAGCGCAGCTACGACGCGCGCAAAAAGTCCTCCGAACTGTGCTTCATCTACACCATCGACCTCAACGTGCGCGACGAGGCCAAGGTGCTGGGCAAGTTCGCCGACGACCGTAACGTCAACGTGGCACCGGATGTCAGCTACAAATTCGTCGGTCAGGCGCCAAGCGACCTGAGCCAGCGCCCGATCGTGGTCGGTTTCGGCCCATGCGGGATCTTCGCCGGCCTGTTGCTGGCACAGATGGGTTTCAAACCGATCATCCTCGAGCGCGGCACCGAAGTCCGTCAGCGCACCAAGGACACTTGGGGCCTGTGGCGTAAAAGCGTGCTCAACCCCGAGTCCAACGTGCAGTTCGGTGAAGGCGGCGCGGGCACGTTCTCCGACGGCAAGCTGTACAGCCAGATCAAGGATCCGAAGTTCCTCGGGCGTAAAGTCCTGCACGAATTCGTCAAGGCCGGCGCGCCGGAAGAAATCCTCTACGTCAGCAAACCGCACATCGGTACGTTCCGTCTGACCGGCATGGTCGAGACCATGCGTGAAGAGATCCGTGCCCTGGGCGGCGAAGTACGTTTTCAGGAGCGCGTCACCGACGTGCTGATCGACGACGGCCAACTGGTCGGCGTCGAGCTGGCGAGCGGCGAAACCCTGCATTCGAAACACGTGGTCCTGGCCCTCGGCCACAGTGCCCGTGACACCTTCCGCATGCTCCACAGCCGTGGCGTGTTCATGGAAGCCAAACCGTTCTCGGTGGGTTTCCGCATCGAACACCCGCAATCGCTGATCGACCGTGCGCGCCTGGGCAAATACGCCGGCCACCCCAAGTTGGGAGCCGCCGACTACAAACTGGTGCACCACGCCAAGAACGGCCGCTCGGTCTACAGCTTCTGCATGTGCCCGGGCGGCACCGTGGTGGCGGCGACGTCCGAGCCGAACCGCGTGGTTACCAACGGCATGAGCCAGTACTCGCGTAACGAGCGTAACGCCAACTCCGGGATCGTCGTCGGCATCACCCCGGAAGTCGATTACCCGGGCGGCCCGCTGGCTGGCATCGAGCTGCAGGAGCGTCTGGAATCCCACGCGTTCATCCTTGGCGGCAGCGATTACAAGGCGCCGGCGCAACTGGTCGGCGACTTCATCAACGGCACCCCGTCGACCGAATTGGGCGAAGTCGAGCCGTCGTACAAACCGGGCGTGGCCCTGGGCGACCTGGCCCTGGCACTGCCGGACTTCGCCATCGAAGCGATCCGCGAAGCGCTACCCGCGTTCGAGAAGCAGATTCGCGGTTATTCGCTGCATGACGCGGTATTGACCGGGATCGAAACCCGTACCTCATCGCCGCTGCGCATCACGCGTAATGAGTCGCTGCAGAGCATGAACGTCAAGGGTCTGTTCCCGGCCGGCGAAGGCGCGGGTTATGCGGGCGGGATTCTCTCGGCGGGTGTGGACGGGATTCGCATTGCCGAGGCCGTGGCGCGCGACATCCTCGGCCTTACTGACTGATACATAACCTTTGTAGGAGTGAGCCTGCTCGCGATAGCGGTGTGTCAGACACCATAAATGTTGACTGACACACCGCTATCGCGAGCAGGCTCACTCCTACATTTGATTTCGGTGTGTCAGATATTGGCGCGCAACACTGAAGTCGGCAGCGCCTCACCGCGTTCGGCACTCGCCGCCACCGCCGCGATCAATCCCTCCAATTCATAACCCTGCGCCTTCAGCCAGTCCTGATCGTAATAGGTGTCGGCATAACGCTCGCCGCCATCGCACAGGATCGCCACGATCGACCCCGACTCCCCCGCCGCTTTCATCTGCTGCGCCGCCATCAGCGCGCCGATCAGGTTGGTGCCGCTCGACCCACCGACATGCCGCCCCAGGCGCTGCGCCAGATAATGCATGGCCGCCAGCGACAAGGCGTCCGGCACCTTGACCATCGCATCGATCACCTTGGGCAGGAACGACGCTTCCACCCGTGGCCGGCCAATGCCTTCGATCCGCGAACCGCAGTCCAGACGCAGACTGGCGTCACCGGTCTGGTAGTAATCGAAGAACACCGAACGCTCGGCATCGGCGCACAACACCCGGGTGCAATGCTGGCGATAGCGCACGTAGCGGCCAAGCGTCGCGGTGGTGCCGCCCGTGCCCGGGCTGGAAATCAGCCAGCTCGGCTCCGGGTGCTTCTCGAAACGCATCTGCTGGAAGATCGACTCGGCAATGTTGTTGTTCGCCCGCCAGTCGGTGGCCCGCTCGGCGTAGGTGAACTGATCGATGAAATGGCCGCCATGCTCGCGGGCCAGACGCTCGGATTCGGCGTAAATCTGCGTCGGATCCTTTACCAGATGGCTCTGGCCACCGTAGAAGGCGATCTGCGCGATCTTCTCTTTGGAGGTGGTCGCGGGCATCACCGCAATGAACGGCAGGCCCAGCATGCGCGCGAAATACGCCTCGGAAATCGCCGTCGAACCGCTGGAGGCCTCGATCACCGGCGCACCGGGCTTGAGCCAGCCGTTACACAACGCGTACAGAAACAGTGATCGGGCCAGGCGATGCTTGAGACTGCCGGTGGGATGACTGGATTCGTCCTTGAAGTACAACTCGATGCCCGCAAAACCTGGCAGCGGCAAGGGGATCAGGTGGGTGTCGGCGCTGCGCTGGAAGTCCGCTTCGATGATGCGGATGGCTTCGCGGGCCCACTGTCGGTTGTCACTCATGGTCATGCTCTCGTCGAATCGGGCAGGAATCGCCTCGTCACAGGCTCAGTCACCCAGCATAGGAAAAAACCTACAAGGCTCACAGATACAGCTGAGGCTCAATATATCCGCCAACTGCTAGGCTCTGTGCAAGTGTCACCCGGTACGGGTTTTGTGTCCGGGTGTAAGACCTTTGGGAATGTTGATGGAGAGCGACCTTGCCGCTGCGTAGAACCTTCACCCGTTTCTTTCAGCTGGAAGCGGCCAGCGGCCTGCTATTGATCGCCGCCGCGATCCTCGCCCTGATCATCAACAACTCACCGCTGTCCTGGCTTTACACCGGCCTGCTCGACACCCCGGTGGTGGCGCAGATCGGCGCGTTGAAAATCGCCAAGCCGCTGCTGTTGTGGATCAACGACGGGCTGATGGCGCTGTTCTTCCTGCTGATCGGCCTGGAGGTGAAGCGCGAAGTGCTCGACGGGCAGCTGTCGAAACCGTCGCAGATCGTCTTGCCGGGCGCCGCAGCGATTGGCGGCATGGTCGTGCCGGCATTGCTTTACTGGTGGCTAAATCGGGACAACCCGCCAGCCCTCGACGGCTGGGCGATTCCGACCGCCACTGACATCGCCTTCGCTCTCGGTGTACTCGCGCTGCTGGGCAAACGCGTGCCGGTGTCGCTGAAGCTGTTCCTGATGACCCTGGCGATCATCGACGACCTCGGCGCCATCGTGATCATTGCAATTTTCTATTCCGGCGAACTCTCGACCCTGTCGCTGGGGCTGGCGGCGGCGTGCATCGCGGCACTCGTGGCGATGAACCGGCTCGGCGTGGTCAAGCTCGGGCCATACATGATCATCGGTTTGATCCTGTGGGTGTGCGTGCTCAAGAGCGGTGTCCACGCGACGCTGGCCGGTGTCACGCTGGCGTTCTGCATTCCGCTGCGCACCAAAAATGCCGAGCCGTCGCCGCTGCTGGCCCTCGAACACGCGCTGCACCCATGGGTGGCGTACGGCATTCTGCCGCTGTTCGCGTTCGCCAACGCCGGGCTGTCACTGAGCGGCGTGACTGTCGAAAGCTTCACCCATCACGTGCCGATGGGCATCGCCATCGGCCTGCTGCTGGGCAAGACCATCGGCGTGTTCGGCCTGACCTGGCTGGCGGTGAAAATCGGCATCGCCGCCCTGCCCCAGGACGCCAATTGGGGTCAGGTGCTGGGCGTGGCGATCCTCTGCGGCATCGGCTTCACCATGAGCCTGTTCGTCGGCTCGCTGGCCTTTGAACCGGGCGTGAGCGACTACGCCGGGATGGACCGCATGGGCATCCTGACCGGATCGATTCTGGCGGCGTTGCTCGGGTATGCGGTGACGGCGGCGGCAAGTCGCCGGAGCACGGATCTAGCTGCATAGAACACCTGTGATTGGGTTTGTTGTGGCGAGGGAGCTTGCTCCCACCAGGCTGTGCAGCAGACCCCGCTTTTTGGGGGTGCTTCGCTCCCCAGCGGGAGCAAGCTCCCTCGCCACAGGTTCTGCCCTGCCTGACCAATAGCGAACAATCCACACTTCATTAGAGACGCGTCCTACAGCCACCCTTTGCCTGCTTCGTTAACGTCGTGCAGCCCTTTCGAAGGGCTGTCGATGGATGAACGAAAGGACGCTCAGTGGCTTGCACCAAGGACATTCCCCGGGTCCCCAACCCACCGGCGGGCGACGGTCATCACGTCACCTACCGCTACATGACGGCCACTGAACTGGCCGAACGCGAATCCCGACAAAACGCTTACGACGCCATGTTGGCGCGGCAGGAGGCCTTCGAGCGCAGCCGCGAGATGGCGGCCAAAAAGCCTGATCCAGTGCGTGCCGGGTGCGTGTTCGCCAAGTCCTGCAAATTGCCGGACGCGATCATCGATTACGCGAATCCTTCGGGGATGGTGCCGACGGACAGCCTCAAGGATTACGGGGAGCTGATCCTGCTTGGCGCACGTGAAAGCGATGGAAACGGTGGTGTGGCGCTGAAGAAGGTCAGCGCAACAGCAATTCCCGCCGGGCTGGGCAGCTTCGCCTTGGCCGGTGCCGCGTTCGAGGCGCTACCCGCCATCGCCACCGGAACCGCTGCCGCCACCCTGGCAGGACTGGTGGCGCTGCTCATGCCTTCCAGCCTCGGCGACAGCGCGCTCTATAGCGACGAGCAACTGCGCAGCCTCAAACAGGCCCGCACCCGCGTTCGCCTGCGTATCGAACAACAGGCCGACGGCAGCCTCAAGGGCTACGGCTTCTACACCGGCTGGAACCGCGATTGGGAAATGGTCGATGTCGTGCAGTTCAGCACGCGTGGCAGTCAGTTCATTGCAGACCTTGGTGAAGGCGTCGAACTGATCTGGACGCCTGCGGTGGATGGCTCGGACATCCTCGGTATTCCCGCGCTGGAGGCTGCACCGCAGGCACCGCACATCTGGGTTTATCCGCCAACGAAAGCGGCGGACGGAATTCTGGTGAATCCGGTTTATCCGCCAGAGTACCGGGATTTCATTCTGGTGTTTCCGGCGGATTCGGGGGTTAAGCCGGTTTACATTGTTCTCAGCCGAGCTCGCGACCATGCCTACTACGACCACCCAAAGACGCTACCTGCGTTTCCTGATGCAGTCAGAGTGAAGTCCAAGTCATCGGTTCAGGGTGGTGGAAAGCGGCGAGCACGCTGGGTAGACCGCAAAGGCCGGATCTATGAATGGGATTACAAAAGCAATGCCGTAGAAAAATACGACAAACTAGGAACCACTCATTTGGGTGAGTTCAATCATATTACTGGTGAACAAACCGGGCCTGCCGAGCCGGATAGAAGAACCTCTAGAAATTAAGGGACGAACGCATGCGTTACCTTTCAATAACCGGGTTTTACCCTGATGAAATCCAAGACAACTCGCTACAGTTTGAAATGGATATCAACGGTAGCGAAATGAATGAAAAGGTTGCACAGCTCATCGAATCCAAACCGCTTAGCGAACTGGAACCTGGGGAGTTGTTATTGAGCCAGGATCAAGTAAGTGCATTGGAGGTCCTTCTGAACGTGAGCTTCCCAAAGGGTCTGGAGTATTTTATGGGCACCTGTGCCCAGCACTGAGCAGGCGAATTGAAACAAACAAAAAACCCCGACCAGTCACCTGATCGGGGTTTTGTTTTACCGCTCGTTGCCGCTTAGTGCGAAACGCGGCTGGTCCCACCAACAGTGGAAATCCGCACACGCTCGCCAACACGGAACACTTCATTCTCCTGAACCTGTTGCACGTAGGCGCGCATGCTGCCGTCGTCTTCGCGCACGGTGATTTCCACGCCCTGGGTGCGGGTCAGGCCTTCTTCGGTGGCCGAACCGATCAGACCACCGGCCACGGCGCCAATGACCGCCGCCACGATGCTGCCTTTGCCGCCACCGATGGCGCTGCCGCCGACACCGCCGACCACTGCGCCTGCAGCGCCGCCGATCGGGGTCTTGGTGCCTTCGATTTTCACCGGACGCAGGGATTCGATGGTGCCCATGCGAATCGTCTGCACACGACGCGCTTCGTCACGGGAGTAGGAGTCACCGGTCAGGCTCGACTGGCAGCCGGTCAGCAACATCGCCATCGTGGAAAAGGAAGCAACCAGCAGAACAGACTTACGCATAGCATCAACTCCAAAAGAACAGGTGTTCATTAAACCCCGCTGCTTGACGCCTGTCACGACACAGCCCGGATAAACTTGGTTTTATTCAGGCCCGGTACAGGCGCCTGCAGCCCCACCCAACAGTAGCGCCAAATCGCCCAACCTGCCCGGCCACCCCAAGGATTTTCATGGATTACTTGATCATTTTCGTCACCACCGTCGCCGGTCTGTACTTCCATTGGTGGCTGTACGTGCGAATCAAACGCTGGATGGATCGTGACCTGGCATTGTCCCTGGCGGGCAAGGATGAAGGCAAACGCGCCTTCATGCTCGAACAACTGGCGCATGCCCGCGTGCAGAAGATCAAGCGTCGGGACCTGCCGAAATGGCTTGAGGCCGCTGCGGCAGGCTATCCCGCTCGGTAGACTGCTTAAGGCGCCAGACGTTCAAGAATCCAGTTGGCACCCTGCTGACGATAGTTCAGGCGATCGTGCAGACGGCTTGGACGCCCCTGCCAGAATTCGATGCGCTCAGGCAGCAGGCGGTAACCGCCCCAGTGTTCCGGGCAGTCAGGCTGAGTATCGCTGAAGCGCTGCTCGGTGGCCTTGAGCAGATCTTCCAGCTCGCCACGCCCATTGATCACCCGGCTCTGCGGTGAGGCCCAGGCCCCGAGCCGGCTGCCCAGCGGACGCACCTGATAGTACGCGTCGGACTCTGCAGGCGTGACCTTCACCACACGCCCTTCGATGCGCACCTGGCGCTCCAGGGTCGGCCAGAAGAAGGTCATGGCGGCAAACGGGTTGCCCGCCAGCTGCTGGCCCTTGGCGCTGTCGTAGTTGGTGAAGAAGGTGAAACCCTGCTCGTCCAGGCCCTTGAGCAGCAGAATGCGGCAATGCGGTCGACCATCCGCATCGACCGTGGCCAGGGTCATGGCGTTGGCCTCCACTGGCGCCTGTTCGGTTTTCACCGCGTCGGCAAACCACTGGTGGAACAGCGCAAACGGTTCGCCCGGGGCTTGCGCCTCGGTCAGACCATCCCGGGTGTAATCACGACGCATATCTGCCAGAGCCTGGGTCATGGCGCATTCCTTTTCGTTAGCGGATCACTGCTTGGAAGTATCGGTGGCGGCGACTTTCTTGTCAGTGGTCGCCGCTTTGGCCGGAGCGGTTTTCTTGGCAGGCGTTTTCGCCGGAGCCTTGGTCGCCGCTTTCTTCGCTGGCGCCTTGGCGGCAGCTTTCTTCGCTGGAGCCTTTTTGCTCGCAGGTACGGCGGCTTTCGAAGCAGCCGGCGCCGGGGTGACCGGTTTGGCTGCAGGCTTGACGTCCTGTGCGGCAATCATCGTGGTCGGCGCTGGCGCCGGCATGTTGTATTTGCTCAGCAGGGCAACCATGGTGTTCTGCGGGGTCACCAGCAGTTCGACACGACGGTTCAGCGCACGGCCTTCAGCGCTGTCGTTGGCCGCACGCGGGGCATCGCCGCCCATGCCGCGCAGCATCAGGCGATCACGCTGCAAGCCGCTCAGACGGAAGATCGCCGCCACGGACTGGGCGCGCTCCTGGCTGAGTTTGACGTTGGCCGGCGCGGCGCCGGTGTTGTCGCTGTGACCGAGTACCAGTACCGCGGTTTTCGGGTCAGCTTCGAGGATTTTCGCGACATTGGTGAACGGGCTGAGGGTCACCGGCAGCAGCATCGCCGGACGCTTCGGGTTGAACGAGCCTTCAACCGGCGCGATCACCACCAGCACGTTGTCACGGCGTTCGAGTTGCAGATTGCTGTCCTTGATCGCCGCACGCAGGCGCGGTTCGTAGTCATCCAGCCAGGCCTGGGTGACTTTCGGGTCAGGCATCGGCACCACTTTGGCAGTGGATTGGTCTTTGCCGCCGAACGGCCACCACCACTTGTTGCCGGTGTCAGCATCGGCCTTGGCCACTACAGCCGGTTTGGCTTCTGGTTTTACTTCGGGTTTCACAGCAGCCTTGGCCGCCGCGTCATCGGAGCTGCCGAACGGCCAGTACCAATGGCTGCTGCTTTCAGTCTTGGCCACAGGTGCGGTGGCAGCAGGCTTGAGCGGGGCTGGAGCCGGTGCCGGCTCTTTGGCCGCCACTTTGTCGGAAGATCCGAACGGCCACCAACTGCCACCGTCCGCATCGTTTTTAGGAGTCTGTGCACAACCGGTAATCGCAACACACAGGGCCAGGGCGAGAGTTTTTTTGGACGACATTGAAAATCCACAAAGTGAAGTAATGAAAAATCAGAGCTCTTTTGCCCGGATAAACAGACGCTTTGAATCAAAAAACCGGATCTGGTTCCAAATCTGGAACCTCACGTAACGCTTTACAGACAAGTGGCAAGTACCCGCGCCAGTTGCTGCGCGCGCGGATCCATCAAGACGTACGGCCCAAGGGTATTTGTCACAAAACCGAACGCGACATCGTGCTCAGGATCAGCAAAACCCACCGAACCGCCCGCCCCCGGATGACCGAACGCACGCGGACCGAGGCCGTAGGTGGCGTTCGCCATGTCCGGCTGATCGAGCATGCAGCCCAGACCGAAGCGGGTACGGGTCAGCAGCGTCTTGTCCTCACCGACGCTGTGTTCGCGCGTCAGTTCTTCGAGCATTTCGCTTTCGAGCAGACTGCCGTCGAGCAACCCGGCGTAGAAACCGGCCAGACTGCGTGCGTTGCCATGACCGTTGGCGGCCGGCTGCTGCATGCGCCGCCATTCCGGTTTGTTGGTACTGGTGAGCACCGACGGCGGATTGGTGAAGGCACGGGTGGTCATGGCGGTCGGTTCGCGCATGGTCACCTGCAACAGGCGCTGGGCGGCAGCGTCGCCGACGTTGCCCTTGCCGCGAGCGATATGCGCCACGCGGTAGAACTCTTCGTCAGCCAGTCCGACGTGAAAATCCAGGCCCAGCGGCTTGGCGACACGGGCGACGATGGACTCGCCCGGCCCGCGACCGTCAGCGCGACGGAGCAATTCGCCGACCAGCCAGCCATAGGTGATGGCGGCATACCCGTGGCCGGTGCCCGGCGTCCACCAGGGTGCTTCGGCCGCGAGGACGTCGACCATGGTTTGCCATTCGTAAAGGGCGGCTGGCGCCAGCAACTCGCGCAGGGCCGGCAGACCCGCCTGATGGCAGAGCAGTTGGCGCAGGGTGACGGATTCTTTGCCGGCGGCAGCGAATTCCGGCCAATAGCGGGCAACCGGTACATCCAGTTGCAGTTTGCCTTCGGCCACCAGTTGCAGCGCGGTGACCGCGGTGAAAGTCTTGGTGCAGGAGAACAGGTTGGCGATGGTGTCGCTGTGCCAGGCCTCGGTGCCGTCCTTGTCGGCGGTACCGGACCAGAGGTCGAGGACAGTTTCTCCGCCGACCTTGATGCACAAGGCTGCGCCGCGTTCCTGGGAATCGTCGAACAGTGCCGCGAAAGCCTCGCGCACCGCTTCGAACTGAAGCTCGTAATGTCCCTGAATCTGCACCCGCAACTCCCCCGCGAAAACGCTCTACAAAGTGGCCCGCATTGTTCCAGCCCTTGAGGGATTTGGGAACAGCTGCGGGCCAGACGGTTAAAAGCCAAGTCAAAAGATCGCAGCCTGCGGCAGTGCCTACATGAAATCGCTTTCCTCTGTAGGAGCTGCCGCAGGCTGCTCTCTTTTAGCGCATCACAGATTAATGACCATTCCCCGAGTGCCCACCCGCGTGCCCTGCTCCCGCACCTTTGCCTGCCTCACCTTTCCTGCCGCCTTCGGCTTCGTGCTTAGAGGCTTTCTCAGCCTCCTTGCCCAACTGATCAAGCGCCTGCAGATTGCTCTTGCGCACGGCGTCGACAAAGCCCTGATACGGCAGATCGGTAATCCCCACCAGACCAAAGTGCCCGTTCTCGCCATCGAGCAGACGCCCGGTCACCGGCTGGTCCAGATACTGGAACCAATGCACGCCGACAATCGACGGTTCGCTCAACGCCTGTTTTAGGAAATTGGTGTACTCCGGGCCGCGATCCTCTTCCTTCGCCAGTGGCGTCACGCCGCCCCAGAACGGGCCACGGTCAGCCGAACCGACATTGAATTCGGTGATCAGCACCGGTTTGTCGAGGGCGCGCAAAGCGGCGAAGTCATAGCCGTCCTGCGGTTTCAGCGTGTACATATTGAAACTCAACACGTCGCAGTACTGCGCGCAGGACGCCACGGCCTCCGGGGTGCTGGTGGCGAAACGCCCGCCGAGCAGCAGCTGATTCGGCGCGTGCCATTTCAGCGAATCGGAGATGGTCTTGAAGTAGGTATCGGCAAACACCTTCTGGAAGTATTTGAAATCGTTTTCGATTTCCGGGTGTTCCGGATTCGGCAGCGGCGGCACGAACCCCGGGTCTTCCATCAACTCCCACGCCGGCAGATCAATGCCCCACGCTTTCGACAGGCCCGCCTGGTTGCGGTACTTGTCGCGCAGTTGCTTGAGGAACGCACGTTTGGCCGGTACGTCGGTGGTCATTTTCAACGTGCCATAGGCCAGGGCGTAGCGCGATTGCGGATCGGTGCCGAGACCGGCCCAGGCCAGTTCGTTGTCGGCGTAGTAACCGATCAGCCACGGATCGTCCCGATGATCGCGGGCGGCGATGGCGACGGCGCGCTCGGTGGCCATGGCGAAACGCGGGTCGAACGGGTCAGGCATGCCGCCCCACCAGTCGGTGCCGGTGCTGATGCTGGTGTAATCACCGACGATCGACAGCGGCAAGGTGTACGGCACCCGCTCGGCATCGCCCAGCGAGTCGGCACTCCAGTTGCCGACGGTGTTGAAGCCCCAGGCTTGCAGGCGATCGAGGGTGTGCGTGGTCCACTTCTGTTCGTCGACCGTGGCTTTGCATGGCGTGGCCGCTGTCGGCTCGGCCGTTGGTTCGGCTTTGGTCTGCGCGGCGCAAGGCTCGCCGTACAGGCGTTGCAGGTTGGCCGCGTAGAAATCGTACCAGCGCCCGGCGTTGTAGCCCCGGCCCTGATCGGCGCCGTTGCCGCCACGGTTGTCGCCCTCGCCGAAATGGCTGGCAAGCGGCTCGTCAGGCTTGGGCAGGGATTCGAACATCCACTCACGCCCGGCCACGTACGTCTGGTTGACCTGCGGGCTGACGGTGTTGACCCCCAGCGAATAGAACGGATGCCCTTCAGGGGTCACCAGGTACCAGCGACCGACACGCTTTTCGGTGCGGAAAAAGCCGCTGGCCTTGAACGCCGGGCCTTTGCTCCAGCCACCGAACTTGTCCAGCGAGGACTTTTCGCGCTCGGCCAGCCAGGTTTTCAGCTGTTGTTCTTCCTTGGCAGCGGCAGATTTCAGTTGTTCATCGCTGCTGACTTTTTCCGGCCATTTGCTGCGAGTCGATTGACCGTAAGCGTCCACCAGATTGCCGTAGACGGCCCGGGTCACCGCGTCACCGTCCTGCACGCCGAAACGTTCGAGCAGCAAGCTCTGCGCGGCTTTCGGCTGATCCATCCACAGGCTCACCGACACCACTTGGCTGCGGTCGATTTCACCGCCGCTGCTGGCCAGCAGAATCCGCTGGCCGTCGACGGTCAGCGGCATCGGCGGCCCGGCCTTCATGCCCTGGCTCAGTGGCGAGGTCGCCACCAGCGGCACCAGCAGGGTTTGCGCAGGACCGGCCGGCAGGTCGACGCGGCTGGTCAGCGTCTGCCCGTTATTGCTCTGGATTTGTACGTAGACCGTCACGGCCCAGTTCATTGCGCTTTGCAGGCGCAGGCTCATCATGTCCGACTGTGACCAGTCCCAGGCACCGGTCTGCGGGGTCAGGCGCAGGGTCGGGCGAGCTACCGGGTTGAACGTCACCCGGCGCAGCACTTCCCCTTCCGGGGTTTGCTCGGCGTTGGCTTGTGGCAGGTCAGTGTTTTCGGTGACGACTTTCACCACGTCGGCGGGGCGAACGAAGTTGAACAGGGTCTGCTGACCGGCAGGCGCCGCCAGCAAGGGGGTGGCGAAGATCAAGGCAAACACGGCAGGCAACGAGCGGCGAATCATAAGAACGGAGTTCTCCCTAACGACCAAAAGGCCAATGGAAAAGCATGGCAGAGAGATAGACAGCGCGGCGGGCAAAACTGCCCACCGTTGTCTCAGGATATTTCACGACGGAAAGGTGGCAACGCATTGAGGATCGCCTTGCCATAGCGCTGGGTGACCAGCCGCCGATCGAGCAAGGTGATAGTGCCGCGGTCTTCTTCGGTACGCAGCAGACGACCGCAAGCCTGAACCAGTTTCAGCGAAGCGTCGGGCACCGAGATTTCCATGAACGGATTGCCGCCGCGGGCTTCGATCCACTCCGACAGCGCGGCCTCGACCGGATCGTCCGGCACCGAGAACGGGATCTTGGCGATCACCACGTGTTCGCAGTACGCCCCCGGCAAGTCCACCCCTTCGGCGAAACTGGCGAGGCCGAACAGCACGCTGGAATCGCCGCCATCGACCCGCGCCTTGTGTTTGTTCAGGGTTTCCTGTTTCGACAGGTTGCCTTGAATGAACACTTGCTTGCGCCAGTCGCGGTCAAGACCATCGAACACGTCCTGCATCTGTTTGCGCGAAGAGAACAGCACCAGCGTACCGCGCGAACCTTCGACCAGATCCGGCAACTCGCGGATGATCGCCGCGGTGTGGGCGGCTGCATCGCGCGGGTCGGCCTTCAGGTCCGGGACCCGCAACACACCGGCGTCGGCATGATGGAACGGACTCGGCACCACGGCGGTGACGGCTTTTTTCGGCAGGCCGGCACGCATGCGGAAACGGTCGAAGGTGCCCAGCGCGGTCAGGGTTGCCGACGTCACGAGACAGCCGTAGGCCACGTTCCACAGGCTGCGACGCAAGGTCTCGGCGGCGAGGATCGGGCTGGCGTTGACCTCGATGTCGAACAGCGAACCGCTTTCGGCCAGCGTCAGCCAGCGCGCCATCGGCGGGCTGTCTTCCGGGTCTTCGGCGGTGAACGCGGTCCACAGCTCCCAGTTGCCCGAGGCGCGGGACAACAGGCTGCCGAACAGCGGATACCACTCTTCGGCCTGATTGCTGGCGATGCCGATGTTGACCTCGCCGTCCATGCCTTCCTTGAGCAGGTCGGTCAGACGGGTGAACAGATCGTTGAGACGCGAGTAGCCTTTTTTCAGCTCGATGCCCATTTCGCGCATGTGCTCGGGAATCACCCCGCCGACGAAACGATGACGGGGCCGCTCGCGACCTTCGACGTCTTCCCCGGGTTTGAAGTCGGCGATCTGCTCGCACGCGGTGAACATGAACTGCTGCTGGGTCTTGATCTCCCGCGCGAGCTCCGGCACCTGTTCGATCAGCTTGCCCAGATCCCCCGGCAAGGGATGCTGGGCCAGCAGTTTGGTGAGGTTCTTGGCGGTGGTTTCCAGCCAGTCGGCGGTCGAGCGCAGGCGCGTGTAATGGGCGAAGTGGCCAATGGCCTTGTCCGGCAGGTGATGGCCTTCGTCGAACACATAAATGGTGTCGCGCGGATCCGGCAGCACCGCACCGCCGCCCAGGGCCAGGTCAGCCAGGACCATGTCGTGGTTGGTGACAATCACGTCGACCTTGCCCATGCCTTCGCGCGCTTTATAGAAAGCGCACTGGCCGAAGTTCGGGCAATGGCGGTTGGTGCACTGGCTGTGATCGGTGGTCAGACGTGCCCAGTCGGCGTCTTCGAGGGCGTTGGGCCAACTGTCGCGGTCGCCGTCCCATTTATTGCCGGCGAGTTTCTCGATCATGCTGGTGAACAGCTTCTGGCTGGCCTCGTCGACCTCGATCTTGAAACCTTCTTCTTCGAACAGCTGCGCAGTGGCGGTTTGCGCATGGCCTTCCTGCAGCAGCATGTCGAGCTTGGACAGGCACATGTAGCGGCCACGGCCCTTGGCCAACGCGAAGCTGAAGTTCAGCCCGCTGTTGCGCATCAGGTCGGGCAAGTCCTTGTAGACGATCTGCTCTTGCAGGGCCACGGTCGCGGTGGCAATCACCAGGCGCTTGCCAGCCAGCTTCGCCGTGGGAATCGCCGCCAGGCTGTAGGCCACGGTCTTGCCGGTACCGGTGCCGGCTTCCACCGCGACAATCGCGGGGTCGCCACTGCGCCGGCCTTCGTCATCGGTGTCGATATCCCCGAGGACTTTAGCGACTTCGGCGATCAT
This sequence comes from Pseudomonas serboccidentalis, assembly GCF_028830055.1. Taxonomy (NCBI): domain Bacteria; kingdom Pseudomonadati; phylum Pseudomonadota; class Gammaproteobacteria; order Pseudomonadales; family Pseudomonadaceae; genus Pseudomonas; species Pseudomonas serboccidentalis. Next base: position 602,809 of record NZ_CP101655.1, on the reverse strand, counting down.
CAGGCGCTGGCCGTAACGCGGCTTGAGGCTCTTGGCTTCAAGAAAACGCGAGTAGGCGCCCTGGATCGTGGTTTTGAGTTCAGTGCTGATCATTGAGTGTCGGGCGTAAAAACGCTGGATAAATTTTCAGTAGTTCGGATCGGCGGCTATCATACCCCGCGAATCGATCCCGCGCAGAACGGAGTACCCCAATGACACCTTTTAGCCTCGTTTATCCGCTGCATGTCCTGTCCGCCCTGGTCTGGGTCGGCGGCATGTTTTTCGCCTGGATGGTCCTGCGCCCGGCGGCAGTAAAGGCTCTCGACGGCCCCGCCCGCCTGACCTTGTGGGTGGAAGTGTTTCAAGGTTTTTTCCGCTGGGTCTGGGTCGCGGTGATCCTGTTGCCGATCAGCGGCGTGGGCATGCTGCACTTGCAGCACATCGGGTTCGAGACCGCGCCGAAGTACGTGCAGGTGATGATGGGGCTGTATGTGGTGATGACGGCGCTGTTTATCCGCATTCAGGGCTTGATGCTGCCAGAGTTGCGCAAGGCCGTTGAAGCCAAGGACTGGCCGGCGGGTGCGGCGGTGCTGGGGCGGATTCGCCGGGTGGTGGGGATTAACTTGATTGTCGGGTTGGTGCTGGTGGCGATTGCCGCCGCTCGACCGATGTTCTGAGCGGCTGAAGACAAACACTTTTTGTGGCGAGGGAGCTTGCTCCCGCCGGGTCGCGTAGCGGCCCTACCCCAGATACCGCGTTTCTTCAGATTGAACGCGTCAGCTGATTTGGAGCTGCTTCGCAGCGCAACGGGAGCAAGCTCCCTCACCACGGTTGTGAGTAGCGCTGTTATTTAGAGGCGTTGCACGGTCACCGCACCCGCCGCCCCCACTGGCCCAGGCTGACCATCAGCCCCGGCCTTGCCGTTCTTGCCGCCATCGGCGCGATACACCAGGCAGCCCTTGGACTTGCCGCCCTTGCCCGCCTTGCCACCGACACCCGCCGGGCCACCGGCACCGCCAGCGACGTTGACCTTGATCAGCTCAGCCGGAAACTCGCGCGGCACCTCCAGGCGCACCAGCGCCCCCGGAGCACCGGGTTGGCCGTCGCTGCCGTTGCTGCCATCAAAACCGTGGCCGGCCTCGCCCCAGGTGCAACCCGGATCTTCACCGTTACCGCCATCGAGGCCGACAAAACCCGGTGCTCCGGTACCGCCACGGGCATCAACCAGCAACTTCGGCGCGCTCAACGCCTTGAACTGCAAATTCAGGTTGCGCCCGGCGCGGGCGGCTTTTTCATAAGTGCCCGGCGCGCCGCGAGCAGTGATCAGACTGCCCTCGGACAACTGCGCACGGCTGACTTTCATGTCCAGCGCCTGTTCGCTGGGGACGATTGCGATGCGCGCTTCGTGGCCCAGACGCAATTCGCCGACGGTCAGCTCGATCACGTTGGAAGGAATCAGCAGCGTGCCGTAGTCGGCCACTTCCAGCCGTTCCAGCTGCAAGGTGCTGGCGGTGTTGGGCAGACGCATCAGCGAGTTGGGTTCGACGCTGACCACCTGGGCACAGGCCAGGGGACTGATCAATGCAGCGAGCAGGCAAAGTTTACGCATGGGAAGAAGCCTCCGGAGCGGCCGGGGCCGGGATGGTTTGCAGGTGAAATACGCCGAACAACAGGATCCGCAGACGGTCACGCCACGGGTTGGGACGCCCCTTGAGGCGGCAGAACAGCAATTCCAGAACATGCAGTGCCAGCAACAGGGCACCGGCCAGATTGACCAGCAAATGCAACGGATGCACAAACGGCACCAGCAGATTGACCACCACCACGCACCAGAACAGCAGGGTCAACAAGCGCCCCAGCCCCCAGAAAACCTTCATACGCTCCCCCGTCTCGGAATTATTCTTTGGGCGCACAGTAACGGCTTAGGCGGGGGATAAGCCAGAGGGGCAAATGAAAAAACTTTTGTCAGCCGTCGGATGGCTGCCGGCTCGACGATGATCGTCGCCCGGCAGCTCTAGCCTGCGGACTACAGACAAGTCTTAGCGATTGATATGCAACTCCACCCGACGATTTTTCGCCCGTCCCTCGTCCGTCGCGTTGTCGGCCACCGGCTCGCTCTCGCCGCGCCCTTCGCTGGTCAGTTTGCCCGGTTCCAGGCCCTGGCTCAGCAGATACGCCGCGACACTGCTGGCGCGCCGCTGCGACAACGCCTGGTTATAGGCATCCGAACCCTTGCTGTCGGTGTGGCCGATGACCTTGATGCTGACCACGTCGGCATTGCGCAGCTTGTCCATCAGCGTATCGAGCTGGGCCTTGGCGGCCGGAGTCAGGTCCGATTTGTCGAAATCGAACAACACATTGCCCGCGTCGCTGAGGGTGATGACTTCCGATTGCGGCGCAGGCTCGGGGGCTTTTGCAGTGACCGGATATTGCGGCAACGGGCAGCCGCGATGATCGACCGGGGTATTGGCCGGGGTGTCAGGGCAACGGTCGCGGCGGTCGAACACGCCATCGCCGTCTTCATCGCCATCCTGGGCATAGCAGATCAGCCCGCCAGTCAGAATCCCCAGCGCCGCGCCGCCACCGGCCCAGCCGCCACTTTCGATGGCGCCAAGACCGCCACCGACCAGCCCGCCTATCAGGCTGCAGATCGGCCACGTACGTTGATTGAGGGGGGCATCGCCATCGCTGTGGGTAGCACAACCGGTGAGCAAGCTGCCTAGCAGCAGCACCGGCAAGACGGACCTTGAGAAAACAGTCATTGTGAAAGCTCCTGTGTCACCGGCCCATACCGGTTACACAGGAGTAAAGACCCGCATCCGCGACTGCA